>JAXDNZ010000325.1:0-6781 GCA_034669185.1 Hyphomicrobiales bacterium | reverse complement strand
CCTTCGGCTTGGTCCTGGTGCGCGGCGTAACGGTGGTCTGCGGGCTCATGATCGGGCAAGGCTGAAATGGCGCACAACGAAGAGCGCCATTCTACATCCGCGCGGCGCCCACCGAAAAGCCGGAAGCGTCAGCCGGCGCGGCGGCCTGTCACCGGGCGGCGCGACGGCAAGCGCTCCACCACGACGGCGCGATGCGTTCCGGCACGGCCGGTGAATGCCACGGTCGCGGTGTTCTTGCGCGGCGCCGGCGTCTGCAGCAACGCCGTGCGCACGTCGTCGAGCGGAAGGTCCATCAGGCCGGCCGCGATCTCCACCTGCTGCTCCAGATCGTCGGTCAGTCCGCGCGCCGCGACGATCGCCTCCTCGAGCGTGGGGGGATCGTGGCGAACCCGGCGCGGGCCGTATTTCGTATTCCAGGACGTGCTCATGGGCTGCCTTCTACTTAACCTGAGTCTGCTCCCACGGCGCCAGTATCCTGCATATGCTGCGTTGCAGCAACAGCATTGTGCATCGCACAGCCGGTGTGCACAAACATTTGAATGCGCTCGATTTTTACCGCTGGCGCTGGCGCGGCGGCTTATCCACCGGCCATGTCGCGCGGGGACAGCGAGATATCGAGCACTTTCCAGTCGTTGTATTTCTCGGCCGGGAATGAATAGGGCTGACAGGCTTTAAACGCCTGCATCGCCGCCTGCACCATCGCCGGACCTTCGCGCGCGGCCGGCGCCGCGACCAGCATCGGATCGGAGGCGAGCGCGCCGTCGGGCTTGAGGAAGACGCGCATCACCACGCGCAGATCGCGCGCCGCGTCGACGCCCGCCGGGAGCTTCAGGCATTTCTTCAGGTGCGCCTTGAAGTCCGTCACCTCCTGGCGCGACAGAGCCGCCGCGACGTCGGCGAGCGCGTCGAAACCGGCTACTGGTGTGGGCGCGGCTGGCTGGGGCGCGATGTCGGCGAGCTTCGGAATGCTGGCCGGATCGAAGATCGACTGCGCCTCGGTCGGTGCGGATGGCGGCGCGGCCGCAGGACTTGCCGGCGCGGCGGCAGGACTTGGCGGGACCGCCGCATTGCGCTGCGGCTGCTCGGCCGGCGGCTGCGGTGGCAGCGCGCTACGCGGTGCCGGTGATGCTTGGGGTCGTGCCTTGGATGCCAACGGTCGCGCAGGGGTTGCGGCCTCCGCATGCGGCGGCGACGCCAAGGCGGTCTGCGTCGATTGCGTCACGGTGGTCGGGCGCGGCGGGATCAAAAGCGGCGGTGTTTCGGCTTCGGGCTTTGGTTTCGGCGTATCCGGCTTTTCCGGCGCCTTGGGTACTTCGGGCGGCGCCTGCTCGGACGGCACGAGGTCAACGGCAACCGGCTCGCCGCTCGCGACGTCGAACGGTTTCGGAGTTCCAAGCAGCACCCACGCGACGACGCCAGCGTGGGCGATGGCGGAAATGAGAGCGCCGGCACGCATGGCGCCAAGGTACGCCACCCCGGCGATGCGCCCAAGCCGCAATTCGCGTGTGGCGCCAAACGCTGCCGCCACGCTCAACGCCGCCAGGCGAAGAACTCGCGCAGCGGATAGATCGCCGGACGCACAGGGCGCGGACGGGCCTTGCGTTCCTTCTGCTCGGCACGGGCGCCCTTTTCCGGCGCGTGCGGCGCGCGCAGGGATACTGCCGGTGGAATTAGCGGAGTTGCGGGCGGCGGTTCGCTTGTCGGAGGCTGGACGGGGGGAATTGCCGAGACTGTCTCGCTTGGTGCCGGCGCTGGTGCGGGCGATGTCGCAACCGGCTGCGGCGATGCGGCTGGCGCTGGCGCCGCAGCGACGGCCGCAGCTGCGGGCTGCGCCGTCGTCACCTCTGGCGCCGGATCCGGCGCAAGCGCCGCGACCGGGGGCGGCGCGTCCGGCGATCTTATCGGAGCGGCCGCGAGCGGAGCCGGCGCGTCAGTTGGCGCGCCTCGCAACAGCGCAGGAAGCGCGTTCGCGCCCGCGACCACCACCGTGACGGCGATTGCGGCGCCGCTGCAGAAACGACGATCCATGCGAAGCGTCCTGCCGCCCGACTCGTCGGACGCATCGCAGGGCACCACGCGCGCGCGGCATCAATGCGGCCGGGACGTGCCGAGGCAGCCGCAATCATGGCCAAGACGTGACCTAGATGGCGTGTCCTGGAATGCGCGTCCCGAAACGGATGTTAGCGTGGGGGCGCGGTCATCTCGCTAAACAGCACGCCGCCCTTCATCTTGTTTTGCTTCTCGGTCTCGACCAGCGAGATCACCACCTGACCGGGCTGCACGTTGAAGTTCTTCACCACCGCGTCGGTGATGTCCTTCATCAGTGCTTTCTTCTGGTCGGTGCTGCGACCCGCGACCGCATAGACCACCACTTCGGGCATGCTCATCCTCCCTGCCGTGAGACGGGCGGATTATACCGCCTTCGGCGCGCCGCGCAGCATCAGCGCGAATGCGAGCCACCATACGCCATGGATGAAGAGATCGACGCCAAGGCAGAAGCCGAGCACCCACAGCCCGGTCATCGGATAGCCGGTCATGATCACGAGGCCGGCGAGGATTCCCAACGCGCCCGAAAGGAGCAGCAGCCAGCCCCACATGTCCCAGAAGCGGAACGCAAGCACGATCCGCACGACGCCGGACGCCAGCAGGAACGCCGCGAACAGAAGCGTCAGTGCGAGCGAGCCGGCCGCCGGATTGACGGCCAGCATCAGGCCGGTCGCCAGGTAGAGGATTCCGACCAGCAGACTCAAGGCAAAGCCGCCCCACGCGCGCTCCGCGAAGGCGTGCGCGATCTGGACTAGGCTGCCGGCGATCAGCAACACGCCGACCAGGATCGTGCTGATCAGTGTCGCCGCCACAAGGTGGCTGAACACCGCAAGCGCGACCGCGATCAGCGCAAGACCGACCAGTGCCGCGATCCACCATTTCGTCGGGTCGATGCCGATCCTGAAGCCGACCTGCACGCCACCCGCTTGTGTCATGACCGCCTCCCGAGCCAATGGCTGCGACGGGCGGACGATACGCCGATTTCGGCCGGATGGCTGCTACGGATTGCCGCGCATCACGCCGTCTTTGACGAACACGCGATAGGGCGTCGTCCCGTTCGCGCTGCCGTCCTTCGCGCGCCAGCGGCCGTTCGTGCACAGAATGCCGCCTTGCGCGGGCACCGCGTCGAACTCGACGGTGTTGTAGTAGACTTTGCCATCGGCGAGCGTCGCGGTGAAATCGGTCGTGCACTTGTCGCCGGCGATGACCGGCTTGTATTCGCCGATGATCACACCGCCGCCGCCCGTGCTCCCAAAGGTCGGCGTGTGCAGCCGCCAGCTCTCGTAGTTTTCCTGCGGCGCTTGCGCCGCGGCACTCGACAGCGCGAGCGCCGCCAGGATCGCACCCATGAAGTATCGCATGTCATGCTCCCATGCGGAGCCCTGCCCCGCCTCGCCGAAAGCTACCGTACCGGCGCGCCGCCGGTTTCCGCCTTCACGCGCTCGTGAAGCCGCAAACCAGTCCGAACCGCGGGCGTATCGCCTGCAACGGCCAGTTCGGTTATCCTGGATTGGAGAAAAGGTGCCGCATGATCGACCGCCGACATGTTCTGACGCTGCTCGCGGGCGCGGTTGCGACGCCTGCGTCCGCCGCGCCGCCGGGAGTGAGCCGCATGACCGCCTACGCGTTCTCGTTCGCCGCACTGGCCGGTGGCGAGATCAAGCTTGCCGACTACGCCGGCAAGCCGATCCTTGTGGTCAACACGGCTTCGCTTTGCGGCTATACGCCGCAATATGCCAGCCTGCAGGCACTTTACACGCGTTTCCTCGAGCGCGGCCTCGTCGTCATCGGCGTGCCGTCGAACGACTTCGGCGCGCAGGAGCCGGGCGAGGCGAACGACATCGCGCACACCGCGCATCAGGGTTACGGGGTGACCTTCCCGCTCGCGGCCAAGGCCGATGTCAAAGGCTTGAATCCGCACCCGTTTTACAAATGGGCCGCGGCCGAGCGGCCGCTCGAGACGCCGCGCTGGAATTTCCACAAATACCTCGTCGGCCGCGACGGCCATATCGCGGCGGTGTTTGCCGCTCAGATCGAGCCGACCGACACACGCGTCATCGCGGCGATCGAGAAAGAACTCAGTCGCCCAGCATGATAGGCGCCATTTCTCCAGCATGACCGTCAGACCGCCGCGCCCGCTCGCATCGAGGATCTGGACCGCCAATCCGGCGGCCGCGCTCGACTACGAGATCGCGCAGGAGAAAGCCTCGAACCTCGGCCGCCTCGGCCGCGGCCTCGAACAAGCGCTCAACCACCTCGCGGCATTCGACGCGGACGGCCCGGCATCGTCGGACCAACGGCGCGCGGAGCGCCGCCAACTGGTCGCGCAAGCCGGCCATTCGCTCTGGCTGCTGGTCGTGCAGCGCGAGGCGCTCGGCCTTCGCGCTACCGGGCAGTTGATGCGGGATTACCGTGTCCCCGCCGAGGTGCAGAACCGGATGGGGCTTCTCATGCCGGTCGGCAAGCAGCGATAACCCGCCCGCTCCCTACCTTGAAGCGCGCCGCGGGCGCTTATGACCGCACGGCGCCTGACACACTCGTGGCAAGCTGCTGATCTTTGCTGGCCAGATCGATCTTGCCGCGTTCCGGCTTTCGCGCATTGCGTGCGTGTCTCGACATCTCGTCCACCCAGGGCCGCGGGCCATCGCCCGCGGCCAGGTTGTCTGGTTCAGGCGGCTTCCGCCATCTGCGCGTGAATATTGACCTCGCTCTCGGCGAGTCCCGTGAGCGCGGCGTCGGTCTTCTTCTCCTCGACCAAGGTGGCGTCGAGCAGCCGGACGGCTTCCTTCAGCCCGAGTTCCGACGCCCAGCACTTCAAGGTGCCGTAGCGCGATATCTCGTAATGCTCGACCGCCTGCGCGGCCGCGAGAAGCCCGGCGTCGAGTGCGGGCGTGCCCTTGTATTCGTCCATGATCTCCTTGCCTTCGTCGATGATGCCCATGATGGCGTCGCAGGTCTTGCCCTTGGGCGTCTCGCCGATCGACTTGAAGACCTGTTCGAGCCGGGCCACCTGCCCTTCGGTCTCGCCTGCGTGCTTTTCGAACGCCGCCTTCAGGTGTTCCGACTGCGCGGCCTTGGCCATCTTCGGCAAGGAGGTCAGGATTTTCTTTTCGGCGAAATAGATGTCCTTGAGCGTGTCGAGGAAGAGATCTTGCAGATTCTTGTCTTTTGACATGTGTGTCCTCCTGATGGGCCGTTGACCTTGAGGGAACACGGCGACCATCGCTTCGTTCCTTTTTTCCTCGCCATCGCGGCCGCTTGCGCGCTGTGGACCGGCGTTCTATCAGGGCCTCCGCTCGGCTCATCGGCCGCAGACGCACGCGATCGGCCGGGGGGCCTCATGACCAAACCGTTGAGCGAAGCCGCACGCAAGGCGCTGATGGGCGTCAGCACCGCGACCTTGACGACGCAGCTGTTCAAGCGCGGCCTGCGCAACACCTTCGTGCAAGGCGCGCGTCCGCTCAATCCGGACGCGCCGCAAATGGTCGGGCCGGCCTACACGCTGCGCTACATTCCGGCGCGCGAGGACATCGACACACTCGACGTGTTCGCCGACCGCAGCCATCCGCAGCGCAAGGCGGTCGAGGACATCCCGCCCGGCGCCGTTCTGGTGATGGATTGCCGCGGCGATGCGAGCGTGGCCTCGGCGGGCAGCATCCTGGTGACGCGCATGATGATCCGCGGTGCGGCCGGCGTGGTGAGCGACGGCGGCCTGCGCGACAGCCCCGAGATCGCGAAGCTCCCCTTCCCCACGTATTGCCGGGGCGGCTCGGCGCCGACCAACCTGATCAAGCATCACGCCGTCGACCTCAACGTGCCGATCGGCTGCGGCGGCGTCCCGGTGTTCCCGGACGACATCTGCGTCGGCGACGGCGAGGGCGTGGTGGTGATCCCGGCCGGCATCGCCGAGGACGTGGCGTCGGATGCCGCCGAGCAGGACCTGTTCGAGACCTTCGTCATCGAGCGCGTGCGCGCCGGCCACGGCATCTTCGGCCTCTACCCGCCGGACGATGAATCCAGGCAGGCCTTCGCAGCGTGGAAGGCGAAGCGCACGTAGCGCGAGCTTCGGCGTTAACGGTTGCTTTACGCTCGCGAGCCCGCTCGCAATCTTCTTTTCATTCCTGACGCGTAGTCTCGTGACGCGGTTCTGCGCTGCCGTACCAGCGCCAGGCGCGTGTGGGCATGACGCAGACGCGTTCCATCATCGATGAGATCGAAGCCGCGCTGTTGATGCAGCCCGCGGGCAAGCGCGACGAAGCGTTGCTGCGCATCACCGATCTGTTCGCCGCCGGCGCCAGCCATTACAGCGAAGACCATATCGGCGTGTTCGACGACGTGCTCGGACGCCTTGCAGCCACGATCGAGGCCGACGCGCGCGCCAAGATCGCGCGGCGGCTCGCGCCGATCGCCAATGCGCCGGCGAAGGTGTCGCGCAAGCTCGCCGCCGATGCCGATATCGCGGTCGCGGAGCCGATGCTGCGGCTGTCCGAACGCCTCGAGGATCACGATCTGCTCAGCGCCGCGAACAAGCACGGCCAGCATCACATGCTCGCGATCGCGCAACGCCGCGCGTTGAGCGAGGCGGTCACCGAGGTGCTCGTCGTGCGCGGGGATCGCGAGGTCGTGCGCTCGGTCGCGAAGAACGAGGGCGCACGGTTTTCCAATGCCGGGTTCCGCGCGCTGGTCGCGCGCTCGAGCGGCGACGAGGAACTCGCAACCCATGTCGGACTGCGGC
>JAXDNZ010000324.1:0-5624 GCA_034669185.1 Hyphomicrobiales bacterium | reverse complement strand
GGAAGAAGCGCGGCGGCCGGACTGAAAAGGCCGCACGATTGCGAATGCTGAGCGGCCACCATAAGTGATGCGGGACAGCTCCGCACCGCGCTTCTTCAAGACTTCTCCTCGTACTGATTGTAGTCCCCCTGACACAGAACGAGTCGCGGGAACCGAGCTTTCGGTCACAGCGTTCACCTATCGAGGAATGAGTAAAGGGGTAGAGCAATGAGTATTTACGCATCTCATCAGGGCATCGCCTATCAGCTGGACGAGCAGCGCCCCGGCGAATGGACTTGGACGTTTCAACCGCCATTTGGGGCCGCGCGACGGGGGGTTGTCCGCGGAGGGTACCAGTTCGCGCTCACCGTTGTGCGCCGCGGCATCGAGGTCTGGCATCTCATGAACAGGAATGACCGCAGTGACGCCGCCTGACGCGCTGCTTTCGCTTCTGAATAGCTCTAACGATTCCCGGCTCTCAAAGGGCCGATTTGCGGTTATTCCGGCTTGATGCCGGCCTGTTTCACCACCGCGCCCCAGCGAGCGGACTCATTGCGCATGAACGCGGCGAAGTCTTCCGCGCTGCCGCCCTGCAGGTCCGCACCCTGTTCGCTCAAGGTCTTGCGGACGTCGGGCATGTCGACGATCTTGGCGAGCTCCGCGTTAAGCCGTTGCACGATCGGCGCAGGCGTGCCGCCGGGCGCCGCAACGCCATACCAGAGCGCGATATCCATGCCGGGATAGCCGAGCTCAGCGAACGAGGGAACGTCCGGGAGCAGTCGATGCCGCTGTGGGCTTGCGGCGGCGAGGGGCCGGAGCGTGCCGGCCGTGATGTAGGGTAGCAGCGAAGGCGTCGCGTCGAACATCATCGTGATGCGTCCGGCGATGAGATCGATGACCGCCGGTCCGCTGCCGCGATAGGGGACATGTTGCACCTCGGTGCCGGTGAGGTTCTTGAACAGCTCGCCGGCCAGATGCGGCGCGCCGCCGCTGCCCGAGGAGGAGAAGGTGAGTTCGCCCGGCTTCGCCTTCGCCAGCGCGATCACGTCCCTGACGGTCCGGGCGGGAAGCTCCGCGTTCACGGCCATGATCAAGGGCAATTTCGCGATCAGGATGACCGGCGAGAAGTCCTTCACCGGGTCGTAGGGCAGGTTTGGATAGATGTGCGGGCCGATGCCGTGGGTTGCGATCGTATTCAGCAGCAGCGTGTAGCCGTCGGGGTCCGACTTGGCGACCTGCGCGGCGGCGGTGGTCCCGCCGGCCCCGCCGCGATTGACGATGATGACCGGTTGACCCAACGCGTCGGAAAGCTTGGACCCGATGATCCGGGCGATGATATCGGCCGCTCCTCCCGGCGGAACGGTGACGACGAGCTGGATCGGTCGGTTCGGGTAGTTCGCCTGAGCGCGCGTGACGTCGGCCTGAGCGAAGACAAAGGCCGCGACAATGAGCAGAAAGCTTGGCAAGCTTCTCATCCGCGGGTCTCCTCAACGGATTGAATTTTACCGCCGTAGCCGTTCATCGCTGTCACGCCTGGAGTGTTCATGCACGTCAAGCTCTCGGAGAATTTTCGCGCGGTGTTCTACGCGCCATTCTATGCCACCCACGCGCTCGGATTCTACAGCAGCGAGGGCGTGGAGGTGGACTTGCTCAATTCTCCTGCACCGGCCGCGGCAGCCGCGGGTCTGCTTGACGGATCGATCGACATCTCATGGGGCGGGCCCATGCGCGTGATGAAGGCCCACGACGACGATCCCCGTTCGCCGATGGTCTGTTTTTGCGAGGTTGCGGCGCGCGATCCGTTCCTTCTGGTCGGCAAGGCCGATCGTTTGAAGGGCGATCCTTCGGCATTTCGGCTCGCCGATCTGACCCGGCTGAAGACTGGCACCGTGTCGGAGGTGCCGACCCCTTGGCTCTGTCTCCAGCACGACCTGCGCCTGCAAGGCGTCGATCCGACGCAGATCGATCGCGTGACCGGCCGGACGATGGCGGACAATCTGGAGGCGCTGCGCAAAGATGAGCTCGACGTGGCGCAGATGTTCGAACCATACGTATCGATGGCGCAGCAGACCGGCGCAGCAATCCTCTATGCGGCGAGCTCCCGCGGGCCGACCGTCTATACGACGTTCCTCGCCACCCGCGACAGTATTGGCCGCAACCGCGCGGCCTTTGACGCCATGGTGCGGGCCATACGCCGCACGCTGGCTTGGGTGGCTGAGCACAGCGCGGAAGAGCTGGCGGATGCGGTCGCGCCCTACTACCCGCATGTTGTCCGCGAACTCCTGGCAAGCTCGCTTCGGCGCTACCGGGACGCGGGACTTTGGGCGCGCACGCCTGAATTGTCACGGCAGGGATTCGCGCGGCTTGCCGACAGCCTGAAATCCGGCGGCTTCGTTTCCCGGCTGCACGCGTACGAGGACTGCGTGGACCATAGTTTCAACTAGGCAAGCGCGACCTTCGCGGCGGCAAGGAGGCAGGATGTTCGATCTCATCATTCGGGGCGGCGAAGTGGTGACGCCGGAGGGCGTTGTCGTCTGTGATGTCGCTGTCGCTGGCGAGATGATCGCGGCGCTCGCTGCGCCCGGCACGCTGGCGGCCGAATCCGCCAAGCGCGTGGTCGACGCAACACGGCATATCGTGATGCCGGGCGGCATCGATCCGCACGTGCATATGCATCACGTGTGGACCAAGCCCGACGGCACGCCCCTCGTCACCGCGGGCCCGGAGCAGGTCGGGCGCGCGGCCCTGTTTGGCGGCACGACGACGCTGATCGACTTTGCCTACTGGCGGGATGGCGTCACGGCGCCGCAGGCCATCGAGGCACGCGACAAGGACTTCGTCGGAAAAAGTCCGTGCGATTGGGCTTATCACATCATGCTGCATTCCGAGCCGCCGCACGAATTCTCAGGGCAGCTCGCGGAGGCGATCCAGGCCGGCTATCCGACGCTGAAGATATTCACCACCAACATCCTGCCCGGCCGAAGCGGCCGCATGATCGACTTCGGCGACATCTGGGAGGCGTTCCAGGTGCTGGCGAAGGAGGGCGGGCTCGGCGTCATCCATGCGGAAGACAACGACATCGTGATGCACATGTATGCGAAACTCATCCGCGAGAACCGGGTGAGCTTCCACAATCTCGCCGAGGTGCACAATCAGCTCTCGGAGGATTTGAGCTTCCGCCGCATCCTGCGGCTCGCCGAAAGCGTGCCCGGCACCGCGCTTTACATGATGCACGTGTCCGCGGGAACCGGTGTCGCCGCCATCGCCGAGGCGCGTCGCAACAACTTGCCGGTCTACGGCGAGACGCTGCATCAATACATGCTGTATTCGGCCGAAGACTACAAACGGCCCAATGGCCAGATCTATCACACCTATCCGTCGCTGAAGTCGGAGGACGATCAAAAAGCGCTTTGGCACGGTACGGCAAACGACGTGATCCACTGCATCGCCACTGATGAGCTTTGCTGCACCCTCAAAGATAAGACCGTAGGCAACAGGATCGACGACACCACCGGTGGCAATTCCGGCGTCGAGCCGCGTCTCGGCGTCATGTACACCGAGATGGTCACGCGCCGCGGCTATTCGCTCTCGCGTTATGTGGATCTTGTTTCGGCCAACGCCGCCAAGATCATGGGTCTCTATCCGAAGAAGGGCGCGATCGCGGTCGGCAGCGATGCCGATATCGTCGTCCTCGATCCTACGCGGCGCGGCAAGGTGCGGGCGGCAGATCTGCACGAGACCGATTACACGCCCTGGGAAGGGCACGACATCTTCGCGTGGCCGGTGGTGACCATCCTGCGCGGCAAGGTGATGGTGGAGAATAGCCAGTATTTCGCAAGCCCGAACGACGGCCGCTATCTCAAGCGCAAGATTTCGTCGGATGTCCTCAACGGTGAGCCGCTGTGAGCGAGCGGCCGAGCGATCTTGCGCATGAGTTGTTGACGCAAAGTCTCGTTGCATGGGGTGTTGCCGGCAGCGTGACGCGCACCGACGATGGCACGCTCGTGATCGCCGGCGCCCGCAAGGGCATCCGGATCGATCCAGCGCTCCCGCACGCGATGTTCCGCTGGATGGTCACGATCGATGGCCGCAAGCGCGGGGCGATGTCGCTGGTGGCTGTTCTGCGCCAGGTTCGGGAAGCGCTCGATCCTGGCTATGCGGCAAGCCGCGTGCGTATCGCCGTTGCTCCGCTGGTGCCGTCGCCATGAGCAGCAGTGCGTCGAATTTGAAGTTCCTGCTGCACCTGCCGCACACGCGTTCAGGAACTTCAAATTCAAGGCCGCACGGCAATGATATGATTTCTAGTGCTCCTTTGTTTCCGAGGGTCGCATGAGGGCGTGCAGCAATGTATGGCGAACTTCGGAAACGGAGCACTAGCGTGATCCCGGTTTCGGTTCTCACCGGATTCCTTGGCAGCGGCAAGACGACCATGCTCCGCCATCTGCTAAGGCAGCCCGAATTCTGCAGGACCGCCGTCATCATCAACGAATTCGGCGAAGTCGGGCTAGACCACGAGCTGATCGAAGCCAGCGACGATAGCTTCATCGAATTGCAGACCGGTTGCCTTTGCTGCAAAATCCGCACCGACTTGGCGCAAACCCTTGCAGAACTGTTGCATCGGCGTGATGATGGCCGTTGCACGCCATTCGATCGTATCGTCATCGAGACGAGCGGACTTGCAGATCCTGCGCCGATCCTGCAAACGCTGATGACCGACACAGCGATTGCGGACCGCCTCGTGTTAGGCGGCGTCGTGACGACAGTGGATGCCGTCAACGGCGCGGCAACGCTTGAGCGTGAAGAGGTTTCACAAAAGCAGGTCGCCGTCGCCGACCGGATCGTCCTGACCAAATTGGATCTGGCGGGAGCCGCCGAACCCGCGCTACTCCGCTGTCTTTCAGAGTTCAATGCCGGTGCGACGGTGCTCATTGCCGATCATGGCCTGATCGATCCGCTGCTCGTCTTTAATGCGGGTCTTTATGATCCGCAGACCAAATCAGCCGATGTCAATGCGTGGTTGGCGGAAGAGGCCCACGGACACGCGCACGCTCGCCATGATGCCGACATCAAAACCTATGCGATCGTGCGCGCGGAACCGATCCGGGCTGTGGCGCTGACGCTCTTTCTCGAAGCGCTCGCCGAGCACTGCGGCGACGACATCCTCCGTCTCAAGGGCATTGTGAACATTCTTGAAAGCCCCGATCGGCCGGCGGTGATCCATGGCGTCCAGCATGTCTTTCATCCGCCTGCCTGGCTCGATCGCTGGCCATCCGATGACCGGCGCAGCCGAATTGTTTTGATTACTCGGCGTGTTCCGCAGCGTTGGGTTGAGGTCTTGCTGGAGGCGATCGGTGAAGAAGTCGGTCAAGCGAGCCATCGAGGGCCTTCGCGAGCGTCTCAAACCGTGACCACCGTCGTGTGAGCGACCATGCGGCGACACTCCCGCGGACCCGATGGTAACTTGGCAAACTGTTCCCGGTTCATATAGCGTTAGCTAGCTTCACTCTCAGAACGGCCGTCAGTGTCATTTGCCCGCGATGCCTCCCCAGGCGGAGCTAGCCCGTCGCGGCGCTTGGTCGTGGGCGCACTGGGCGTCACGCAAATCCTGGGTTACGGCACATCATTCTATCTGCTGGCGATACTGG
>JAXDNZ010000323.1:0-5993 GCA_034669185.1 Hyphomicrobiales bacterium | reverse complement strand
GCTTTCATACGCCGCGCCGACAAGCCCGATGCGATCGAACAACTGGCCGGCGCCATCGCGCGCGCACCTTTCGTGACCGGCGAGCCGATCCGCGAGGCCAAGCTGATCAAATCCAACGGATCGGGATACATGGCCGCCGTGCTCGACAAGGGCATGCGCGCGGTCTCGACCGAGATCTCGCCTGAGACCGGCGCCGGCGGCTTCATCCTGCCGAACGACCGCGTCGACGTCATTCTGTCGCGGCGCGACCGCGAAGCGGAGAAATCCGGCAGCGGCGAAGCGCAGGTGAGCGAAACGATCCTCTCCAACATCCGCATCCTGGCGATCGACCAGACGCTCGGCGAGAAGGACGGGCAGAAGGTCGTGATCGGCAAGACCGCCACCCTCGAAATGACCCAGCGCCAGGCCGAGACGCTCGCACTCTCGCGCCAGCTCGGCACGCTCTCGCTCGCGTTGCGCAGCCTCGCGGACGCGGGCGACACCGCCCTGCCCCAGACCGAAGAAGAGCGTAGTGCCGGACGCAAAGTCGGCATCAACACGGTGCGCTTCGGCGTCAGCACCGTCACCACGCCGAAATAGTCCTCAGAGGAAACCGCGACATGGCGACGAGACTGACCCGCGCGGCGCTGATCACGGCATTGCTTGCCGCGGCGAGCCTTGGCGCGACCGCCCCCGCTTACGCCAGCGATCCGGCTCCCACGGCCGGCGCACCGATCCAGGTGGTCGGCTCGGATTCCGGCTCGCGCTTCGTGCAGCTCGGCATCGGCAAGTCGGTGGTGATCGACCTGCCGCGCGACATCAAGGATGTGCTGGTCGCGGAGCCGAAGTTCGCCAATGCGGTCGTGCGCTCGACCCGCCGCGCTTATTTGATCGGGGTCGCGGTCGGCCAGACCAACATCTATTTCTTCGACGCGGAGGGCAAGCAGATCGCCGGCTTCGACGTCGCGGTCACGCGCGATCTCAATGGCGTGCGCGCGATGCTGCAGAAGATGTTCCCGCAGGGCGAGATCCGCGTCGACGGCGTCGGCGAGGGCGTGATGCTCTCCGGCAGCGTCGCGAGCGCGATCGAATCCCAGCAGGCTTTCGACGTCGCCGCGCGGCTCGCCGGCGACGCCACCAAGGTCGTCAACAATCTCACCATCCGCGGCCGCGACCAGGTGATGCTGAAGGTGACCGTCGCCGAAGTGCAGCGCGACGTGATCAAGCAACTCGGAGTCGACCTCAACGGCAGCCTCAGCTATGGAAGCGCCGTCCTCAACTTCAACAACTCCAATCCGTTCACCGCCCTCGGCCAGCCGCTGGTCGACGGCAATGCCATCACGGGGCAGTTCAAGACTGTCGCCGCCACGCTGCGCGCGATGGAACGCGCTGGCGTGATCCGCACACTTGCCGAGCCGACGCTCACCGCGATCTCGGGCGAGTCCGCGAACTTCCTCGCCGGCGGCGAATTCCCGGTCCCAGCCGGGTACACCTGCGATCCCGTCTCCCGCGCCTGCCAGCTCGCGATCCAGTTCAAGAAGTTCGGTGTCGGCCTCAACTTCACGCCCGTCGTGATGTCGGAGGGACGGATCAGCCTGCGCGTGCTGACCGAGGTCTCCGAGCTTTCGAACGAGAACGCGATCCAGCTGGTGCAGGGCTCGAGCACGCAAACGATTCCCTCGATCAAGACGCGCCGCGCCGAGACGACGGTCGAAATCCCTTCAGGCGGCGCGCTCGCCTTGGCCGGCATGATCCAGGAGCAGACCAAGCACCAGATCAGCGGTTTGCCCGGCCTGATGCAGGTTCCCGTGCTCGGCGCGCTGTTCAAGAGCCGCGACTACGTCAATCGCCAGACCGAGCTGATGGTGATCGTGACGCCCTATATCGCACGCGCGGTCGCCCAGAAGGACCTGTCGCGGCCCGATGACGGCTTCGCCGACACGTCCGATCCGGCCGCAATCTTCATGAGCCGCATCAACAAGATCTACGGCAAGCCGGGCCAGCCGGGTCCGCAGCCCGGCTTCAACGGCAAGTACGGCTTCATTCTCGACTGATGGACGCGACGAGGACATGCCCATGACCAAGCTTCCAAGCCTCGCTCGCGCCCTCGCGTTCGCAAGCCTTGCGGCCACGCTCGCCGGCTGCAAGACGGTTAGCTCCGAGGACGTGACCGCCGGCATTCCAAGCGACTATCGCCTGCGCCATCCGATCGCGGTGCGCGAGGGTGCGCACACGCTCAACGTCTTCATCGGCGACAATCGTGGCGGCCTCACGCCGGCGCAACGCGCTGAAGTCGCGGCGCTCGCCACGAGCTGGCGGCGCGAAGCGAGCGGCGGCATCGTGATCGACGTGCCGTCCGGCACGTCCAACGCCCGTGCGGCCCGCGGCGCGCTGCATGAGATCCGTGCGTTGCTCATCGCCACCGGCATTCCGCCGCACGCCATCGAGGTTCGTCCTTCCCGCCCAAGCGAGCCGATCCGGCTCGCCACGATCAAGGTCACCTATCCGCAGATGAAGGCCGAGACCGGGCCATGCGGACTGTGGCCGGACGACCTCGGCCCGACCTATCACCGCGTCTATACGAGCAACCGGCCGCACTGGAATCACGGTTGCGCCACGCAGCGCAACCTCGCGGCCCAGGTCGACAACCCAGCCGACCTCGTGCAGCCGCGGGCCGAAACGCCCGTCTATACGGCGCGCCGCACGACCGTGCTCGAAAAGTATCGCAAGGGCGAGGGCACCGCCACGCAGTACCCGGATGCCAACAAAGGCAAGATCAGCGACGTGGGCCAATGATCAAGTTCGCAATCAAAGGCGGCGATCCAGACGCCGCACCTGCCGAGGCAGCGGCGCAGGAGCAGCACATCGCGCCGGTGCCGCGCATTTCCATCCAGGCATTCTGCGAGAGCGCCGAAACCGCGGCGGTGATGCAGGCGGCCGGCGAGGATCGCCGCATGGCCAAGGCACATCTGAAAATCCAGATGGGCGGCATCGCGGCGGCAACCGAGGCCTACCGAGCCTCAGCGACGCCCAACGTCGTGATCATCGAGTCCGAAGGGCGCGGCGACGCGCTGCTGACGGGCCTCGATTCGCTCGCCGAAGTCTGCGACGCCGGCACCCGCGTGCTCGTGGTCGGCCGCCTGAACGACATCGTGCTCTATCGCGAGATGGTGCGGCGCGGGGTCAGCGATTACCTGATCGCGCCGATCGACACGCTCGACATCGTCCGCGCCGTATCGGGACTGTTTCACGCCCTCGACGCCAAACCGGTCGGCCGTACCCTCGCCGTCGTCGGCGCCAAGGGCGGCGTCGGGGCTTCGACGGTTTCCCACAACATTGCCTGGGCGATCGCGCGCGACGTCGGGCTCGACGCGGTCGTCGCCGATCTCGACCTGCCGTTCGGCACCGCCGGCCTCGACTTCAACCAGGACCCGCCGCAGGGCATCGCCGACGCCGTGACGTCGCCAGACCGCATCGACACCGCCTTCGTCGACCGGCTCCTGTCGAAGTGCACCGAGCATCTGAGCCTGCTCGCCGCGCCCGCGACCCTCGACAAGGTCTATGATTTCGGCACCGAGGCATTCGACTCGATCTACGACGTGCTGCGCGCGACGGCGCCCTGCATCGTCCTCGACGTACCGCATCTATGGACCGGATGGGCGAAGCGAACGCTCGTCGCCGCCGACGATATCCTGATCGTTGCCGCGCCCGACCTTGCCAACCTGCGCAACACCAAGAATCTGATGGACCTGTTGCGTGCCGCGCGGCCGAACGACAACCGTCCGCAATACTGCCTCAATACGGTCGGTGTGCCGAAGCGTCCCGAGATCAAGCCGGCGGACTTCGCCAAGGCGCTCGAATGCGAGCCCCTCGCCGCGATCGCGTTCGACCCGCAGGTGTTCGGGACTGCCGCCAACAACGGGCAGATGATCTCCGAAGTGTCCTCGGGCCATCGCGCGGCCGAGACCTTCAGAATGCTCGCGCAGACGCTCACTGGCCGCGCCGAGGTCAAACGGTCCCGCGGGGGGAGCCTGCTCACCCCGCTCATCGAAAAGCTCAAGCGCCGTCAGGCGTGAGCGCGGAGAGTCAAGCGTGTTCGGAAGACGTTCCGGTCCCGAAGTCCGCAGCGCGGCCCCGCCGCCGCCTGTCGAGCCTGCCGCGCCGGCGCCCGCTTCGTCGCCGCCCGCCGGCGCCAAGGCGAGCGATGTCGGCCTGGCACCTTTGCCGTCCGACGGCCTCGGCGCGCCGATTACCTCGCCTCCGCTTGCGCCCGGACGCGGGCCGAAGCAGCTCGTGCCGACCGCGCGGGATTCGCGCCGTTCGGAATCCTATTACGAGGTCAAGGGCGCGATCTTCTCGGCGCTGATCGAGGCGATCGACCTGTCCCAGCTTGCGCGGCTCGATGCCGAGTCCGCGCGCGAGGAAATCCGCGACATCGTCAACGAGATCATCGCGATCAAAAGCATCGTGATGTCGATCGCCGAGCAGGAGGAGTTGCTCGACGATATCTGCAA
The DNA here is from genome assembly GCA_034669185.1 of Hyphomicrobiales bacterium. GTDB lineage: Bacteria > Pseudomonadota > Alphaproteobacteria > Rhizobiales > Xanthobacteraceae > PALSA-894. Next base: position 1,500 of record JAXDNZ010000323.1, on the reverse strand, counting down.
CGACGTCCTGGGCTACGGACCACTCGAGCCGCTGCTTGCGCGCGACGACATCGCCGACATCATGGTGAACGGCGCCAACACGGTCTACATCGAAGTCAACGGCAAGATTCAGCAGACCAATATCCGTTTTCGCGACAACCAGCAGCTCCTCAACATCGCGCAGCGGATCGTCAACCAGATCGGCCGGCGCGTCGACGAAGCCTCGCCGATCTGCGACGCGCGCCTGCCCGACGGCTCGCGCGTCAACGTCATCGCGCCGCCGCTCGCGATCGACGGGCCCTCGCTCACCATCCGCAAGTTCAAAAAGGACAAGCTGACCCTGGATCAGCTCGTCAAGTTCGGCTCGGTCTCGCCGGAGGGCGGCGAGATCCTCAAGATCATCGGCCACTGCCGCGCCAACGTGCTGATCTCCGGCGGCACCGGTTCGGGCAAGACCACGCTGCTCAACTGCTTGACGAGCTTCATCGAGGCAGACGAGCGCATCATCACCTGCGAGGACGCGGCCGAGCTGCAGCTGCAGCAGCCGCACGTGGTGCGGCTGGAAACGCGCCCGCCCAACCTCGAGGGCGAAGGCCAGGTGACCATGCGCGATCTGGTCAAGAACTGCCTGCGCATGCGCCCTGAACGCATCATCGTCGGCGAAGTGCGCGGACCCGAGGCGTTCGACCTTTTGCAGGCGATGAACACCGGCCATGACGGCTCGATGGGCACGCTGCACGCCAACACGCCGCGCGAGGCGCTTTCGCGTCTGGAATCCATGATCACGATGGGCGGCTACACGCTGCCCTCGAAGACCATCCGCGAGATGATCTGCTCCTCGGTCGACGTCATCATCCAGGCCTCGCGCCTGCGCGACGGCTCGCGCCGCATCACCCACATCACCGAGGTGATGGGCATGGAAGGCGAGGTCATCATCACGCAGGACATCTTCCTCTATGAGATGCTCGGCGAGGACGCGCACGGCAAGCTGATCGGGCGGCACCGCTCGACCGGCATCGGACGTCCGCGCTTCTGGGATCGCGCGCGCTACTACGGCGACGAGAAGCGGCTCGCCGCCGCGCTCGATTCGGCCGAGGTCCAGGGCGAGCCGGTCAAGGGCTGACGACCATGCAGATGATCGCCATAGCGGTTCTTGCCGCGGTCGCGGCCGGCGGCGTGATCTGGGTGTTCGTCTACCCGATCCTGTCGGGCGAGCGGAAGGCTGAGAAGCGCCAGCAAAGCATCACGCGCTCCGAGCCCGCGGCCCGAACGGCCGCCGTTACCCGCGGCTCCCCGAAAGCGCGGCGCGAGCAGGTCGAGGACACGCTCAAAGAGCTCGAACTGCGCCAGAAGAAGGCGAAGAACCTTCCGCTGCCGATACGCATCTCGCAGGCCGGGCTCTCCTGGTCGAAGCGGCAGTTCATCATCCTCAGCGTCGCGTGCGGGGTGGCGCTGTTCGCCGCCACTTTCTTCGCCGGAGGCGGGTTGTTCATCGCGGCGGGCCTGGGTTTCGCGGCCGGC
>JAXDNZ010000322.1:0-3829 GCA_034669185.1 Hyphomicrobiales bacterium | reverse complement strand
GTGTGTCGAGGCTGACCTCGGCGTTCGCGAGGTGCACGCGCTCGCCGAGCCCGGTATAGGTCGGTGTCCACAGCTCATGGCCCGCCGCACGCATCAGCGGCCGCATCTTCTTCCATGCCCAGCCGGCCGACCACGCGCCGTGCGCCACCACGAATGTCGTCATTGTGTTTCTCTCCCTTGGTCATTCCGGGGCCGAGCGAAGCGAGGACCCCGGAACGACGACCATTCATTGCGGCGCCTGATGAACTTCGATGACGTTGCCGTCGGGATCGTAGAAGAAGATCTGGCGCCAGCCGGTCATCGCCCAGCCGCCGTAGTCGGAATAGCGGACGCCCTTTTCATCGAGCCGCTTCTTGAATGCCGCGATATCGTCGGTCCGGAACGCGATGTGGCCGCGCTCGACCGGATTGACCACCTGGCCGGTGCGGAAGCCGATGCCCAGGTCCTTCTCCGCCAAGTGAAACTGCGTGGTTCCATCGGTGACGAACGACACGTCGCCTGGATAGCCTTGATCCTTGATGCGCTGCCGCGCCATCGAGGGTTCGGTCTCCATGTCGAGCACCTCGCGGTAGAACGCGTCCATCGCCGGCAGATTGGTGCTGCACAGGTTCACGTGATGCAGTTTGAGCTTCATCGGTCCACTCCTATCCTCATCCTGAGGAGCGGCCGAAGGCCGCGTCTCGAAGGATGGCCGCAAACTCCGAACCACGCCCTCGCCCTTCGAGACGCGCGGCTCGCGCCGCGCTCCTCAGGGTGAGGGCTACGAGAGATTTCGCGTCGAGTCGTCGAACAGCTCGTCCACCGTGAACGCGCGTGGAATGATCTTCTGCTCGGTCGCATACTGGATCATCAGCTGCAGCGGTTTGCGCAGCGCCTCGATGCCGAACAAGTGGAAATCGATGCCGTCGGCCGGCGGCGGCGCCGCAGCCTTGCTGGCCTTCAGCATGCGGAACACCTCGGCCACGACGTCCGGACGCGTGTCCGCAAGGTCCTTGTCGACGCAAAAGAAGTGATTGACCGGGACGGTGCCGTACTTCTTGCGCCAGGCCAGCGCCGCCTCCTTGGGATTGGGGATGAGATGCGCGACGCGTGGCTCGTGCGGCATGTCGGCGCCGAGGATTGCGGCGTCGAGCTCGGCGTCGAGCAGCATCTGGTCGACCTTGTTGGCGCCCGCGGGTGTGCGCTCGACATTCGGCGGCTCGACGAACTCGGCGAGATGGCCGTCGTCGTTGCAGACCCACGTCACCTTGTTCAGGTCGACGCCATATTCGTGCTGCAGGATGCCGCGCACCCAGATGCCGGTCGTCTGCGTGTAGGAGCGGATGCCGATGCGGCGCCCCGCGATGTCGTCGGGCGCCAGCGGTCCCCGCGCGACGCAGCGCAGCGCGTGGTTATGCTGGAACCGGCCCATCACGACGGCGGGCAGTAGCGTCACCGGTTTGCCGTAAACCTTCGCCTGCAGGAACGTCGCGATCGCGAGCTCGCTCGCGTCGAACGCGCGCTCGCGCACCATCGGCTTGAAGCCCTGGAACGCGACTTTCGGCCCGCAGAAATCGAACCTCACCAGGTCGGATTGAACCGCGCCGCTTTTGAGCGCCTTGGTCACCGCATAGTCCGCGAGGTTTGCCCGTAACGTCACCGGGCCGGTCTTTGGATACTTCATCGCGTTACTTCACGCCCGCGAGCTGCCGTGCCTTGTCGAGATGACCGTAAGACCGCGTCGGCGCGCACATCAGGAAACGGTAGCCTTCCTTGATGATGCGTTCGGCATTGCCGGCCTCGACGTGCGGATGGCCGCAGATCACGTTGTGTTTCTTGCAGGTCTCGACCACGTGCGCCATGTGCTTGAGCAATTCCGGATGCTCATACTGGCGCGGGTAGCCAAGCTCCTGGCCGAGATCGCCTTCGCCGATCAGAACCGCGCCGACGCCCTTCACTTCCTTCAGCATTGCATCGAGATTGTGTACGCCTTTGGTGTCCTCGATCTGCAGGATCACGAAGATCTCGCCCTTGGGGTCGAGCGGCCACACGTCGGCCTTGTCGTAGTATTCCTGCTGCGTCAGGCCCCAGTAGCGCACCGCGCCCGTCGGTCCGTCGCCGCGGATGCCGGCCGGCTCGAAGTTCTTCGCGGTCTTGAGGCGCGGATAGCGGCACGCCGCGACCGCATTGTAGGCCTCGTCCACCGTCGAAATGTGCGGCCACACGATGCCGTAGCAGCCGATGTCGAGCGCCTGCTTGGCATGCCACTGGCCCTTCTCGATACCGTTCACCGGTACGCGCACCATCGGCGTGACGGCCGGTGCGACATTGCCGGCCTTCACGATCTGTCCGCGGTTGAGCATGTATTGGAGGCTGTCGCGCAGCGCTCGGCCGTCCCACGGATTGTGCTCCATCTCGTAGACAACGCCGTCGTATTTCGACGTGCTGATCGCGTAAGCCGAGTCGATCTCCGCGGGCGAGAAACAGGTGAAGGCCGGCCGGCCCTGCTCCAGCGCCCGGATCACGCCGTTGAGCCGCGGAAGGTCAGCCATTCGTCTCCCCTTGCGTTTTGTTTTGCGCTAAGGATCGTACCAGAACGCCGGACGACCTCACAATCATCGCAAGCGCAGGGGCCTCATGATCATCGATTGCCACGGCCATTACACGACCGAGCCGAAGGACCTGCATCGCTTCCGCAAGGACCAGACCGAGGCCGTCAAGAACAAGACCGCACTGCCGCCCCGCGCCGGCTTGAAGATGTCGGATGATGAAATCCGCGAGAGCCTCGAGCAGAACCAGATCCGGCTGCAGAAGGAGCGCGGCACGGACCTGACGATCTTTTCGCCGCGCGCCTCAGGCATGGGGCACCACGTCGGCGGCGAAGAGGTCAGCCTCGAATGGACGCGGATCTGCAACGACCTGATCCACCGCTGCGTCTCGCTGTTTCCGAAGAACTTCATCGGTGTCTGTCAGTTGCCGCAGTCGCTGAACGTTCCGCCGAAGAATTCCGCGCAGGAACTCGAACGGTGCGTTCTCGAGCTGGGCTGCGTCGGCTGCAATCTCAATCCCGATCCGTCGGGTGGCTATTTCAACTCCCCGCCGCTGACCGACAAGTGGTGGTATCCGCTCTACGAGAAGATGCTCGAGCTCGACGTGCCCGGCATGGTGCACGTCTCGGGCTGCGCCAATCCGGCGATGCACACGACCGGCTCGTACTATCTCAACGCCGACACGATGGCGTTCGTGCAGCTGATCCTCTCCGACCTGTTCAAGGACTTTCCAAAACTGCGGCTGATCATTCCGCACGGCGGCGGTGCGATCCCGTTCCACTGGGGCCGATTCCGCGGCATCGCGCTCAACGCCGGCAGGCCGGAGCTCGACACGATCATGGGCAACAACATCTTCTTCGACACCTGCGTCTATCATCAGCCGGGCATCGATCTCCTGTTCAAGGTCGTGCCGGTCGACAACATCCTGTTCGCTTCGGAGATGGTCGGCGCCGTGAGGGGTGACGATCCGAGGACCGGCTTCGGCTTCGACGATACCAAGCGCTACGTCGAGGGCACCAGCCTTTCGGCAGCCGACAAGGCGAAGGTGTTCGAGGGCAACGCGCGAAAAGTCTATCCGCGGCTCAACAAGACGTTCTAGTCCAGCGACGCGTCGGGGAGGGGCGACACAACATGACACCTTCCGACGAGCGCGATGCGCTCAATCGCCGATTTGGGACGGACGATGCGAATCTCATTGTCGCGCCCGATGCGCCGCCACTTCATCGGCAGCTCGCGACGCGCGGCGTCGTGCGGTATTTCAAACCCGAGCCAGTGCCGTATGATTTGCTGCAGCGACTGTG
>JAXDNZ010000321.1:0-4230 GCA_034669185.1 Hyphomicrobiales bacterium | reverse complement strand
CCGGATCGTGTTGCTGACATGCGGCCGGCTCTTGCCGACGATCTTCGCGATGTCGTCTTGGCTGTATTTGAATTCATCGGCGAGCGCCTGATAGCCGTTCGCTTCCTCCAGCGCATTGAGTTCGGCGCGCTGCACGTTCTCGATGATGGCGAGCTCGAGCGCTTCGCGATCGCCCGCCTCCATCAGCACGATCGGCACGTCGTGCAAGCCGGCAAGCTGCGCGGCGCGCCAGCGCCGCTCGCCGGCGATGATCTCATAGCTGTCGGCCGCGCCGCGCACGCTGCGCACGAGGATCGGCTGGATCACGCCGCGCTCGCGGATCGAGGCGCTCAGCTCTTCGAGCTCGGCCTCGGCGAAGACGCGCCTGGGATTGCGCGGATTTGGTTTCACGAATTCGATCGGCACGCGGCGCTGGCTGCGGGTGCGCTCGACCACCGCGGATTCTTCGCCGACGTCGCCGATCAGCGCGGCGAGTCCCCGTCCGAGCCGCGAGCGTGCTTCATCCGCCATCGCCGTCTCCTTCGCCGCAACGCGTGTCACTGTGCAAAGTCTCCATTACATCGCGATCTTGTCGTAGCCCGCATGAGCGAAGCGATATGCGGGGCCTTCTGATGCCGATGGATCGGCCCCGCATGTCGCTTCGCTCATGCGGGCTACATGACATCATCAAGCCGCGCGCAGCGTGCGCTCGCGCTGGATGATCTCCGAGGCGAGACGCAGATAGGCCTGGCTGCCGACGCATTTGAGATCGTAGAGCAGCACCGGCTTGCCGTGCGAGGGCGCCTCCGAGACGCGCACGTTGCGCGGGATCACCGTGTCGTAGACCTTCTCGCCCATGAAGCTGCGCACATCGGCGACGACCTGGCCGGCGAGATTGTTGCGCGCATCGAACATCGTCAGCACGATGCCGTGGATCGTCAGCTGCGGATTGAGCGACGTCTTCACCTGCTCGACGGTTTTCAAAAGCTGCGACAGACCTTCGAGCGCGAAGAACTCGCATTGCAGCGGCACGAGGATCGAATTCGCCGCCGCCATCGCGTTGACGGTGACGAGATTGAGCGACGGCGGACAGTCGACCAGCACGTAGCTGTAGTGCGTGCCGCTCGCCATGTGATTGAGCGCGCCCAGCGCGTCGCGCAGGCGGAACGCGCGATCCTTCTCGTGCGCGATCTCGAGCTCGAGGCCGGAGAGATCCATCGTCGACGGCACGATGTGCAGCCGCGGCACCGCGGTCTCCTGGATCGCCTCGCGCAGCGTGACCTCGCGCGTGAGCACGTCATAGGTCGAGCGGCGCCGGCTCTTGCGGTCGATGCCGAGCCCGGTCGAGGCATTGCCCTGTGGATCGAGGTCGAGGATCAGCACGTTCTCGCCGATCGCCGCCAGCGCGGTGCCGAGGTTGATCGCCGTCGTGGTCTTGCCAACGCCCCCCTTCTGGTTGGCGAGCGCGAGCACCCGCGGAGTCGTGAAGCTCCCGGGGGTGCCGCCAATTGTGTGGTCTTCCATGGTGGCCTCGGCTCGAAGCTGATTGTCTCGTGTTATCAACAGCTTAGAGTCTTGTTGCGTGACGCACGAGCACGATCCGTCCCTGCGGGTCGGTCTTGCTTGGGACGAGTTCGGCCTCGATCTTCCAAGATTTAGCGGCTTCGGTCAATTCGGCCGCTACATCTTGTCCCTTGGGAAACAGGCCGACCGTACCCTTTTTCAACAGCGGATTGGCGTAATCGAGCAGCTTGGACAGCGGCGCGACCGCGCGCGCCGTCACGACGTCGAACGATACGCGATTCGTGCGCGCGAAATCCTCCATCCTTTCCGGATGCACGGTCACGGGCAGGGCCAGGTCGCGCGCAACGTCGCTCAGAAAGGCTGCCTTTTTCTTGGTGCCATCGACGAGGTGGACGGCGGCGCCGGCGATCTCGGCCAGGGCGCACGCGATCACCATGCCGGGAAAGCCCGCCCCCGATCCGAAATCGATCCAGGTTCGCGCCGCCGGCGCCAGCGGGAGCAGCTGAAGCGAGTCGGCGACATGCCGGGTCCAGAGCTGGGGCAAGGTGGACGGTGCCACCAGATTCATGACCTGCTGCCGCTCGAGCAGCAGAGCAACGTAGCGGTCCAGCCGGTCCCATGTTTCACGTGAAACAGATTCCGGATCGAGCGTCTGCGCCCGGGCACGGTCCTGCGCCAGGGCATTTTCGAGCCCGGAGGGTAGGAGAGCCGGCACGGTCGCGGCCGTCGGCCTAGCCGCGTTCGGCGGCAATGCGCGCGGCTTCGCCGTGCCGTTGGCCGCGCTCGTCGGCAGTCGGCACGGGCCGGTCGCGCCGCTTGTCGCGCCGGATGTGGGCCGCCAGCAGCGTCAGCGCGGCCGGCGTCACGCCGTCAATGCGGCCGGCCTGGCCAATCGTGGCCGGCCGCACTGATTGCAGTTTCTGGCGCATTTCCATCGATAGACCAGACAGTTGGCCGTAATCGAGCGCGTCCGGCAACGCCAGGGCCTCATCCCGCCGATAGGCCGCGACGTCCAGGGCCTGGCGGTCGAGGTAGACCGCGTATTTCGCGTCGATCTCCAGCTGCTCGGCGATTTGTGGAGCAATTTCCTGCACTTGCGGCCATATCCGGGCGAGCTCGGGAATGCCGATGCCGGGATACGCGAGCAGTTCGAAGGCGTTACGGCGTTGTCCGTCCTGGCTCACCGCGAGCCCGTGGCGCGCGACTTCGGTGGGTGTCGCGCAGAGCGATTTCGCAAGCCTGCGAGCCGCTTCCAGCGCGGTAATTTTCGTCTCGAAGTGCCGACGACGCTCCGGACCGACGCAGCCGACCGCGATCCCCCTGCGCGTCAGCCGCTGGTCGGCGTTGTCCGCGCGCAGCGTCAGGCGATACTCGGCGCGCGAGGTGAACATCCGGTACGGCTCGGTCACCCCGCGCGTGACCAAATCGTCAATCATAACACCGACATAGCCTTCAGCACGGTCGAACACGATCGCGGCCGAATCCCCTGCCCGCGCGGCCGCGTTCAGGCCCGCCACGAGCCCCTGCGCGGCAGCTTCTTCATAGCCGGTTGTGCCGTTGATCTGCCCGGCCAGGAACAGGCCGGATACGCGTTTGGTTTCAAGGGTTTGCTTCAGCTCACGCGGGTCGACATGGTCGTACTCGATGGCATAGCCCGGCCGTACGATCAGTGCCTTTTCCAGGCCCGGAATCGTCGCGACCAACGCGCGCTGAACCTCCTCCGGCAGCGAGGTCGAGATCCCGTTGGGATACACCGTGCTGTCGTCAAGGCCTTCCGGCTCAAGGAAAATCTGGTGCCCGTCGCGCTCCCCGAAGCGCACGATCTTGTCCTCGATCGAGGGGCAATAACGCGGGCCGCGACTGGCGATCTGCCCCGAGTACATCGGCGAACGATGCACATTGGCGCGGATGACGGCGTGTGTCGCCGGCGTTGTTCGGGTGATGCCGCACTCGATTTGCCGGTTGTCGATGCTGGTCGTTAGCATCGAAAACGGCTGCGGCGGGTCCTCGCCCGGCTGCATCTCAAGCGCCGCCCAATCGATCGTGGTTCCGTCGAGCCGCGGCGGCGTACCCGTCTTGAGCCGGCCGAGCGCGAAGCCGAGGCGCTGCAAGGTCGCCGAAAGCCCGATAGCCGGAGCCTCGCCGACGCGCCCGGCCGGCGTCTGCTGTTCGCCGATATGGATGAGGCCGCGCAGGAACGTGCCGGTGGTCAGGATCGCGGCGCCGCAGCGCAGCTCGCGGCCGCCGCTCAAGCGCACGCCCGCAACGGCATCGCCGGTGATCATGAGATCGTCGACCTCGGCTTCGATGACGCTGAGATTCGCGGTCGCGCGGATCGCTTCCTGCATGGCACGCGCGTAAAGCTTGCGATCGGCCTGCGCACGGGGTCCATGCACGGCCGGGCCCTTGCGCCGGTTGAGCACGCGGAACTGGATGCCGCCCTGGTCGGCGGCGCGGCCCATCAGGCCATCAAGCGCGTCGATTTCGCGCACCAGATGACCCTTCCCAAGCCCTCCGATGGCCGGATTACACGACATCGCACCGACGGTCGCGAACCCATGCGTGACCAGCGCGGTTCGCGCTCCCATGTGTGCGGACGCGGCCGCGGCCTCGCAGCCGGCGTGCCCGCCGCCAATCACGATGACATCGAAACTCGCCATGGCATTCACCCGCAGGGCTTGTACCCCAAGTGCAGGACTCGGAACAAGATTTCGATATGCTTCAGGG
>JAXDNZ010000320.1:0-3205 GCA_034669185.1 Hyphomicrobiales bacterium | reverse complement strand
AGCCGCGCCTGCACGCAAGCCGTACTCCTGGCCTCGGCGAGAAATACATCGAGCGCGCGATGGAGCTGGTCCGGTGCGGGGCGATCTTCGGCGTCGAACACCGCCGTATAGCTGCCTCGTGCGAGCACAAGCGCGGCGTTGAGCGCCCTCGGCTTGGTGCGGGGTCCTCCCGCGGGCGCGACAATGATTTCAAATGGCGGGCCGAGGACGAGACGATCGAGCGCATCCCGTGTGCGCACGTCATCGGGCTCGAGCACAAGTTTGATGTCGAGCTTCTCGGGCGGATAGTCGAGCCGGCGCAAGGCGGCGATCAGTCCTTCGACGGCGTCCGCTTCGTCATAGAGCGCGACGATGATCGTATAGGTCGGCAGCTCGCTCGGCCGCGCCGGCCGCCAGCGTTGCCACGCGGTCGCGGCACCGAGCATGCGCAGCGCGGTCCAGGCGAGAAACGTGAGCGCCAGTAACGTGCTGACGATCGCGATCACGGCACGCGGGAACGCGACGGCTGCGATCCCAAGCGCTGCGGCGGCAATGACCCAGCCGACGGTCGGGCCGCGGCCGTGCGATGCGGCGGACAGCTCCGGCCGTGCACTGCGCAAGCCGTTCGCGGCGCGTTGCGCCAGCTCTCTCGCGCCATGCCGCATCACGAATTGGCGCAGTCGCCGCGCAGACGTGAGCCGGATTCCCTCTCGCGCGATCGGAAGGCGCGATACGAGGCCGTGCGGTGCGATGACCCAGACGCGCTCGCCGTCGACCTGCAGCGGCAACAGGCCGGTCTTGTCGGCATCGATCAATTGAGCGTCGCTCAGCTCGCAGGCGCTGCGCGGCGTCCGGTCAAGCGGCTCGAATGGCACGCGCCAATAAGCCGCGAGCGCCACCACATAGGCATCCTCGGTCATCACGCCGGCCGCGATCAGGACGCGGTCGGCCCCGACATTGAGTGCAAGCGCACGCCGTTCCGCCGCCTCGATCAGGTCGTGCGGAAGGCGGTGGCGAACGCAGTCGAGTTCCGGGCAGGAGGCCGGCCGGCGGCGCGGCCGGACGCGCGGCGGCGCCCAACCGTCCGGCGCGCCGCGTTGCTCCGCATCCCCGCTACCAGCTCTACGCAACCCGCTGTCTCGACACGAAGTTTGGTATAAGCGGCGCGCCGCCCGGCTTGCCCGGCCGGCCCGCCTGCAATCAGTGACCCATCTGACCAAAGACGACCCGTATATGCAAGGTTGCGTATTTCGACCTTTGGTGGTCATGATTGTGGTTGCGGCGTTGGCCGTTCCATTGGGGATGGTCGGGCCGGGCGCGTTGGCGCAGCCCGTCGCGGCACCGCAGCCGAGCATTGCCGTCCCCGGCTTCTGGGACCCGCGCCGGCGCCCGGAGCGGCCCGACACCGCGCGCATGACGCAGATTCGCTTCCTCACGGAATTCGACTATCCGCCGTTCAACTACGCGGGCCCTGACGGCAATCCTGCGGGTTTCAACGTCGAGCTTGCGCGCCTGATTTGCGAGGAATTGAAGCTCCAGTGCACGATCCAGTTGCGCCGCTTCGACACGCTGCTGCAGGCGCTCGCGGAAAACCGCGCGGACGCGATCATCGCGTCGCTCGCCGTCACATCGGATACCCGCCTCCGCCTCGACTTTACCGATCCGTATTACCGGGCGTCGGGGCGTTTCGCGGCGCGCCGCGATTCAGAATTGGGCGACGCCATTCCGGAGACGATGGAACGCAAGAAGGTCGCCGTCGTCGCCGGCAGCGCGCACGAGGAATTCCTCAAGACGTTCTTCACCGAGGCGGAGCTGAAACCCTATCGCACCATGGAGCTTGCGCGCGAGGCGCTGAAGAAGCGCGAGGTCGACGTGCTGTTCGGCGACGGCATCGCGCTGGCGTTCTGGCTCAACGGCACGGACTCGGCCGGCTGCTGTCAGTTCGTCGGCGGGCCGTACACCGAGAGCCGCTATTTCGGCGAAGGCATCGGCATCGCGGTCAAGCGCGGCAACGACACGCTGCGGCTCGCGCTCAACTGGGCCCTGTTCCGGCTATGGGAAAAGGGACGCTTCACCGATCTGTGGCTGCGGTATTTTCCAATCAGCCCGTTCTAGGCAGCCCTCCTCAATTCCTCCTCGACGAAATCCAGCCGATCCTGCCCGAAGAACATCTGCTCTCCGACAAAGCAGGTCGGCGCGCCGAACACGCCGCGCGCGACCGCTTCCTCGGTATTGGCGCGCAGCCGGTCTTTTACCTCCGCCGTACCGATCGCCGCGAGCATCGCGCCCGGATCGAAGCCCGCCTCGCGCAGCACGGTGGCGATGACGATCGGATCCTCCATGTTGCGCTGGTCGACCCACATCGCGCGGAACATCGCATCGCTGTAAGGCACGAGCCGGCCTTCGTTCTCGGCCGCGATCGCGCCGCGCATCAGGTTGAGCGTGTTGATCGGGAAGTTCGGATTGCGCGCGTAAGGCACGCCGTACCGTTTCGCGAAACGCGGCAGGTCCGCCATCATCCACACGCCCTTCGGCGCGATGTCGACAGGCGAGTGGTTGCCGGTCGCCTTGAACACGCCGCCAAGCAGCATCGGGCGGTAAACCAGCGTGGCGCCGGTGCGCTGCGCGATCTGCGGCACCTGCGTATAGGCGAGGTAGGAAGCCGGACTGCCGTAGTCGAACCAGAACTCGAGCGTGCTCATCGGGTGCCTCCGGCCGCGTCATGCCTTGTGATCGAACGGCCAAAATCGCACCCTGACCGTTCCTTTTGCAAGGCGAGGACTGACGATGGACGGCGCCAAGGCAATTCTCGTCGTCGGCGCGGGCGACGCAACCGGCGGCGCCATCGCGCGGCGCTTCGCGCGCGAAGGCTACGTCGCCTGCGTGACCCGTCGTCATGCCGACAAGCTCGAACCCCTCGTGAAGTCGATCGAAAATGCCGGCGGCACGGCGCGCGCGTTCGGCAGCGATGCCCGCAGGGAAGAAGACGTGATCGCGCTGGTCGATACAATCGAGCGCGAGGTCGGACCGATCGAAGTTGCGGTCTACAACATCGGCGCCAACGTTAATTTCCCGATCCGCGAAACAACTAGCCGAGTGTTCTTCAAGGTCTGGGAGATGGCCTGCTTCGGCGGCTTTCTGATGGGCCGCGAAGTTGCCAAACGCATGGTGCCACGCGGGCGCGGCACCATGCTGTTCACCGGCGCGACCGCGAGCGTGCGCGGCC
>JAXDNZ010000319.1:0-2841 GCA_034669185.1 Hyphomicrobiales bacterium | reverse complement strand
CATCATCGACTTGCAGAAGCACGTCGACACGCTGCTGATCATCCCGAACCAGAACCTGTTCCGAGTCGCCAACGAGAAGACCACCTTCGCCGATGCCTTCGCGATGGCCGACCAGGTGCTCTATTCGGGCGTGGCCTGCATCACCGACCTGATGGTGAAAGAGGGGCTGATCAATCTCGACTTCGCCGACGTCCGCGCGGTCATGCGCGAGATGGGCAAGGCGATGATGGGTACGGGCGAAGCCTCCGGCGACAAGCGCGCGCTTCAGGCCGCCGAGGCCGCGATCTCCAATCCGCTGATCGACGAGACCTCGATGAAGGGGGCGAAGGGCCTGCTCATCTCGATCACCGGCGGCAAGGACCTGCTGCTCTACGAAGTCGACGAAGCCGCGACCCGCATCCGCGAGGAAGTCGACGGCGATGCCAACATCATCGTCGGCGCGACCTTCGATGAAAGCCTCGACGGCATTGTCCGCGTCTCGGTCGTCGCCACCGGCATCGATATCGCGACCTCCTCACGCCAACCGGCCCCGCAGCAGGTCGCGCGACCCGCGCAGCCTGCGCCGCAACCGACCGTGCAGTCCGCCGTTGCGGCCGCCCGCCTTGCGGAGCTGACGCAGAATCTGCGCGCCAATCCGCCGCAGCGGCCAGTCGATCGTTCCGAGCAGGCGCATCGTGCCGTCGCGCAGGCCCTGGCGGTCCCGCCGGCTGTTCAGGCCGAAGCATCGGCCTCCGAGGCCTCGGGTGATGCGCCTGCGACTTTCGAGGACGTGACGATCCGGCCGATCGCGTCAAAGCCGTCGCTGTTCCTCGAAGCGGTCGAGGACCAGACGCCGTCTCTCCGCCCGCCGGCTCCGGCACTGGAGAAGCCGTTCATCCCGCCGCAGCCCGAGCGCGCGCCGCAACGCGCGGTGCGGATGCCGCAGATCGACGAGTTCCCGCCGCAGGCGCAAAAGCAGATCGAAGCGCATCGCGGCGAGGCCGAAGAAGGCGGCAACCCAGAAAAACAGCGGCTGTCGCTGCTGCAGCGGCTTGCTTCGGTCGGGCTTGGCCGTCGTTCAGACGACGCTCCGGCGCAGCAGCGCGAGCCGGTGCGCGAGGCCCCCCGTCCTGCCGCCGTCCGGCAGGCGCCCCCCATGCCGAAGGCGCCTCCCATGCCGCCCATGCCCCGGCCGGACCCCGTGTCCGACTACGCCAAGCGGCCGGCGCCGCGGCCGTCCCCGCAGGGGCTCGATATCCACGGCCGGCCGGCGCCTGTGCATAACTCGGCCGAGGACGATCAACTGGAAATCCCGGCCTTCCTGCGCCGCCAAGCCAACTAGATTAGCGGCGAACGAGACACGACGGGCGGCCATCCTGGCCGCCCGTTGCTTTAGCAATAGTTCCAAAAACCTGCCGTTTATCACCGCAAGCAAAGGAGTTACCGGCTCCCGCAGGAACCGGTCTGAGGCAAGTTCCGGGCGGGTCGCATCACGCCGGCGTGGAACCGTGGCCGGTGCTTCTATCCTGCGCTGCCAGCTTCGATTTCCGCCGCTGTAACAGTCCGAAAGAAACCGTGAATTGGACACATTGCGGCCTGTGTTACGGTCCGCGCCGGGTGGGGTTTGTATGGGGCCGAGGCCAAGCGGGAGCGAACCGCTAAACCGACCCTGCATCGCGGCAAGCCAGACTCTCGGCGGGGTTTCAGTCGGCGAAGGGGCAAGAGTCCGCACAACGGGCTTTTAGGATCGCCGGAGGGGTAATTGGGGTCATGAAAGCGGGCAAGCAAACGACGCTTGGGGCACGCGCGACAGTTTCCGGGGTCGGAGTGCATTCCGGACTTCCTGTCAGTCTAACCTTGCATCCCGCCGATGCCGGCGCCGGCATCACGTTCGTCCGGCTCGACGAGCACGGCCGCCCGGTCCGCGAAATCCGCGCGCATGCCCGTTACGTGACGGCGACCGAGCTTGCCACCGTTCTCGGCGACGGCAGTTCCGGCCCGTGCGTCTCGACCATCGAGCACGTGATGGCGACCCTGTGCGGGCTCGGCGTCGACAACGCCATCATCGAGATCGACGGCGCCGAAGCGCCGATCATGGACGGCAGTGCGGCGGCTTTCGTCGAGGCGATCGATCAGGCCGGAATCGTCACGCTGGACGAGGCGCGCCGCTACACCAAGGTTCTCAAGCCGATCCGCGTCGCCAAAGGCGATGCCTATGGCGAGCTCACGCCCTACGACCGCGGTTTCCGCGTCGACGTCGAGATCGATTTCGGGCATCCGTTGATCGGCAAGCAGGCGATCGCGCTCGAGGTCGAGGGGGCGAGCTTCCGGCGCGAGATCGCGCGTGCGCGCACCTTCGGCTTCATGAAGGACGTCTCGAAGCTGTGGAGCGCGGGCTACGCGCTCGGCGCCTCGCTGGAGAATACGGTGGTGATGGCCGACGACCGGCTGCTCAATCCGGAAGGCTTGCGCTATGCCGACGAGTTCGTGCGCCACAAGGCGCTCGACGCGATCGGCGATCTCGCGCTCGTCGGCGCGCCGATCCTTGGCGCCTACAAGTCGGTGCGCGGTGGCCACAAGCTCAATCATGCCGTGCTGTGCGCGCTGATCGCGGACCCGACCGCCTGGACCGTGGTCGAGGCGAAGTCACCGTCGCGCCGCGGCCATGCCGATATCGGGCTTGCGGCTGCGGCCTATCGGGCCGACCACTGACATTGCCGTTCCGGCTGCGCCCGGCGCGTTAACCGGACCCGCCATATTCCCGGCCGAATGCCAGCCTATCGCCATATTCGAAGGGCGAAACGGTACCGGTTGGGTTAGAGAGGGGCGCTTGGGCGAGGGGATGTCTGCGGTATCTCGTTC
>JAXDNZ010000318.1:0-3046 GCA_034669185.1 Hyphomicrobiales bacterium | reverse complement strand
CATTCGAGATAGACGGCACTTCGCGCACACGCTTGCCGATGTCCGGCACCCTGCTGTCCATCAGCCGGTGGAAATATTTCGCCGGGAAAAAATGCGTATACGCGTCGATCCGCATGGATGCTCTCTTCTGTCAGGACGATGGAACGGTCTCGCGCGCCGCGGCTCGCTGTGCGCGCCCGCGCATTACTTCATATGTGATCGCCGCGAGCGCCAGCACGACGCCGGCCGCGTTGACCCAGATCGCGCCGTCGAACATGCGCGGCTGGAGCAGCAGCAGCAGCGCGATCCCCGCATAGGCGATGCGGAACGGGATCGAGATGCGCGTCTGGAAATAGCCGACCACCGCGATTGTGCCCATCAGGATGCCGGTGAGGCAGATCGCAAGCCGCAGCGCGATCGCGAATGGATCGCCTTGCATGATCAGCTCGGGCGAATAGGCGAACATGAACGGCGTGAAATAGGCGCACCAACTCATCCGTGTCGCCGCCCAACCGGTCTTCCATTGGTCCGACTCGGCGATGGTCGCTGCGGCGAAGGCCGCGAGTGCAACCGGCGGGGTCACCATGCCCAGGATGCCGTTGAACAGGACGAACATATGCGCCTGCATCGGCGAGATGCCGGCCTGCACCAGCGCGGGGGCGGCCAGCACCGCCAGGATCACGTACACTCCGACGGTCGGCAGCGGCAGTCCGAGAATGAACGCCGCGATACCCGTGATGACGAGGAGCAGACCGAGATTGCCCCCGCTCAGGGTCAGCAGTTGCTGCGTCAGCGAGAACGCGACGCCGGTCAGGTTCATGGCGCCGATCAGGATGCCGGAGATCGCCGTGATGGCGATGATATCGACGAGCGCGCCGCCCGCACCGACGATGGCTGAGAGCACTTGGCGGATGGTCATGCGCCTGCCTTTGTGCGGCACAATCAGCACGAGGACGATCAGCGCAGCCGTCGCCCACAGCGCCGCGAGTTCGGCCTCCATGTGCCAGTGGAGCAGACAGGCCACCAGCACGACGAATGGAAACAGAAAATGCCAGCCTTCGCGCAGGACCTGCCAAAGCGAAGGCAGGCTCGCACGCGGCTGACCAAGGATGCCGAGCTTTGCGGATTCCAGATCCACCTGGATGAACAGCGCCGCGTAGAACAGGATCGCCGGGATGACCGCGGCGAGCGCCACGTCGGCGTAAGGCACCTGCAGGTACTCGGCCATCAGGAACGCGGCCGCGCCCATCACCGGCGGCGCGACCTGTCCGCCGGTCGAGCCGACCGCCTCCACCGATGCGGCTATGTGCGGCGGGAAGCCCGCACGCTTCATCAGCGGGATCGTGATGGTGCCGACGCTCGCGACGTTTGCGACCGCGCTGCCCGACATCATGCCGAAGAAGGCCGAGCCGACCACCGCGATCTTGGCGGCGCCGCCGCGGAAATGGCCCATCATCGAGCCCGCCAGGTCCGCGAAGAAATCCGAGCCGCCGCAGCGCGACAGGATGTGCCCCATGATGATGAAGGGCGTGACGATGCGCACCGCGATATCGAGCGGCCCGCCGAGCAGCGCATTGGTGTCGACCGCCAGATAGACCATCAGCCGCGAGATCGCGATCGGGCGGCTGGCGAAGGCTTCCGGCAGCATGTAGCCGAACAGCGCGTGCGCGCAGAGCGCGAGCACGATGAGCGCGAGCGAAAGGCCGGTGACGCGCCGGCTCGCCTCGAACACCAGCAGCACCATGACGGTCGCGATCGCGACGCCCCACCACGGGCGCGCGACCAGTTCAATGATCAGTTGGGGATAGCGGATCGCCACGAACGTGCAGGTCGCGAGCGCGACGGCGGCGAAGACGATGTCGATCCAGCCGGCCGGCCGTTTCTCGCCGGTGAGGATCTTCTTGACCACCGCTTCCTCGCCCACTTCGCCGGTCGCGAGCGGGAATGTCAGGAAGGTGAGCGCGAGCGACAGGCCGAGCACGAGCACCAGCATCTGCTCGGTGAACAGCCCGATCTGCAGACGTCCCGGGATATTCAGGATCCAGCCGACGACGATCAGGATGATCGCGGCGCGCAGGACCACCATAATCGGGTTCAGGAGCTTGGCGGACATGCCTCCCCCTTTATCCCTCCCCCGCTTGCGGGGGAGGGTAGGGTGGGGGCTGGATAAGCGAGAGGGTCACGACAACTCAACTCAATATGGACAAATGACGTTGACCAGCGCCTGCTTGCGCTCGCGCGTCACCGCATCGCGCGCGCGGGCGAGCGCCGGTGCAAGCTCGTCCGGCCGTTCGACCCGCTCGCCGTGACCGCCCTGCGAGCGCACGAATTCCTCGAACGGCGGCGAGGGTGACAGGTCGGCGAGAAACTGGCCGTCGTCCTCACCGGACGCGCCGTCCTTGAACATCGAGAGCGTCGCGCGGCGCACCGCGCCGTAGCGGCTGTTGTTGAAGATGACGGTGAGGATCGGCAGATCGAACTTCTGCCCCACCCAATGTCCGACCATCGGGTTGGCGAACATGTAGGCGCCGTCGCCAAGCGTCGCGACGATCAGCTTGTCCGGGGCGGCCAGCTTGGCGCCGAGCGCCGCGCCGAGGCCCCAGCCGAGCCCGCCCGCGGCGCTCACGCCGAAATAGGTGTCCGGCTTCTCGCGCGCGCAGTGCTCGAGGCTCAGCGGGTATTCGTTGAAGATGATCGCGTCCTCGCCGACCGCGTCGCCGATCGCGCGGCTGAAGGTCGCGGCGTTGAGCGCGTTGGCCGCAGCCTCGCGCGCCGACTTCGCGCGGCGCCCCGCGTGGCGCTCGGTGAGTTTTGCGCGGCGCACCCCGACATCACCGATGCGCCGGGCAACCGCCGCGTCGAGCGCCTCCAGCGCGATCGCCGGGCTTGCGGTCATCGACAGGTCGCTCGGGAAGGAGCGCATCGGGTAGCGCACGAAGCCCGGATCCTCGCCGATATGCGCCACGCGGCAGCCTGCCGGCGGCGTCTGCATGTTCGGATACCAGGGTGCATCGGACTCGATCACGATGATCAGGTCGGCGTCGCCCACCAGCGGCCCCGAATCGAA
>JAXDNZ010000317.1:0-6705 GCA_034669185.1 Hyphomicrobiales bacterium | reverse complement strand
AACCGGGTGGGGTAGTGCGCGGTCAGGAGACCGCACCCGACCGCTCGCTGAGCCCGCGGTCGTCCCTCCCCGCTTAAGCGGGAGGGATGAAGAAGGAGACACGGATGCCCGCTTCCAGACTCACCGGCGTCATTGCCGCTGTCGCAACTGCGGTCGACGAGACCGGCGCGCCGGATGCCGCACGCTCCACCAAGCTCGCGCGCTTCCTGCTCGACACCGGCTGCGACGGTCTCAACGTACTCGGAACCACGGGCGAGGCGACCTCATTCTCGCTTGAGCAGCGCAAGGCGGTGATGAGCGCATATAAGAGTGCCGGGCTGCCGTTGGACCGCCTGATGGTCGGAACCGGCGCGGCGGCGACCGCCGACGCTGTGGCGCTGACGCGTCATGCTTCGGATCTCGGCTTCGCGGGCGCGCTGATCCTGCCGCCGTTCTACTACAAGGGCGTACCGGACGATGGGCTTGCGGCGTACATCGCGACGATCGTGCAGGCGACGGCTGCCAAGCCGATCCCGATCTACCTTTATCATTTCCCCTCGCAGTCCGGCCTGCCCTGGCACGTCAAGCTGCTTGCGCGGCTCCTCGATGCGCATCCGGACCGCATTGTCGGCCTGAAGGACTCCTCCGGCGACATGGCCTACGCGCGGGAAGCGGCGGGTGTCGCGACGGGGTTCGCGGTGTTCCCGTCGACCGAAGCCTGCCTGATCGAGGCGCGCTCGGGCATCTTCGCCGGCTGCATCTCGGCGACGGCGAACCTCAACGCCGATCTCTGCCAGCAAGCATGGTCATCCGGCGATGCCGCCGCGCTCGACAAGGCGGTGACGATCCGCAAGCTGTTCGATGGCAAGCCGCTCGTCTCTGGCGTGAAGTCGACGCTCGCACATATCCATAATGACTCCGCCTGGGCGCGCGTCGCGCCACCACTCGCCCCGTTCACGGCCGCCGACCGCGCCAGCGCGAACGCCGGCTACGATGCGGCGCGGGCCAAACGCGTGGCTTGAGCGGTTCCGAGGGGTTTGACGCCCTCTCAAGCCCTCTCTATAAGCCTGCCCAACCGGCGGCGAGGTCTCGCCGCCTTTCGTTTTCAACAGTTGAGACCGGCGGCGGCCCAAGGCGCCCCACCCTACGGAACAATACTCATGGCCAACACCGCTTCTGCCCGCAAAGCCGCACGCGTGATCGCGCGCCGCACCGAGATCAACAAGGCGCGCCGCTCGAGCATGCGCACGTCGCTACGCAAGGTCGAGGAGGCGGTCACGGCGGGCGACCGCAATGCCGCGCTCGATGCGCTCAAGTCGGCCGAGCCGGAGCTCAAGCGAGCCGCGCAGAAGGGCGTGATCCACCGCAACGCCGCGAACCGCAAGATTTCGCGGCTCACCAAGCGCGTTGCCAAGCTCGGCAAGTAAGAAACGGTCGCGGCGGCTCGATTTCGTCCGCGGACCGGCGATCTGTCACAAAATCTTTTTTTTGCTCTTGTCGGCGCGGGCAGTAGCCCCGCCGTTCGCGTTGCGACGACTCCCCAGGGGTTTGTGACTTGTTCGTCACACGGGCGCGAAATCGTTTGACGGCTTGAATGGACTGCGACCGTCGACGCGACAATTCGATGAAAGTTACGTGAAGTCGTCGCGCACGAAAAGCGACCGACTCCCAAGCATTTAAGGGCATCGTTTCGGAAGGGACTTTTCGCGCCCTGCCGATGCGACGCTTCGACGTGACGGCACGACGTTGCTGCGGCGTCGTGGAACAGCGCGTCATTGCGCGCCGCGACGCTGTCGAATCAGACGCTGATTCAACGCGTTGCTTTCGACAAAGCGTCGAGCATGCGGCGCGCGCTTGCGCCGCGCGCCGTCACCGATGCGGCTTCGCGAAAAATGCCGCGTTGAAGTTCTTGCAGACGACAGCAAGCCATGCATTGATGTTTTCACTCCAGTGTTTCTCGGAGCCCCAGGCAATCGGTTGGCGTCGGCGCTCATCTCCGATGAGAACGGCGAATTGCGTTCCAAAACGATCGCCCGGGGAGCGGCATCGGCGCGTTTCTCACCTCCGCGGCACTTTGTTGTTTGGTATGTGCGGCGCCACGGAGCATCTCAACGGTACGGGACGAACAACAGGTCGCGCTCGACAGCGCGGCGCACCAGGGGGCCTAACCAATGAAGGCACGACAAGGGTCGTCATTTTCGACCTGTGCTACGTCGCTTTCCTTTGCGACGCGCGCGACACGACGCAGCAGCATTGAAAGTCTTGATTGCGACCATCCGGCGCTCGTCGCCGGGCGATGCGGCCCTCCCCCGAGTAGGTGACGCAGCCTCGCCCGCGCGGGCGGAAACGATCTCGCTCCTTTCTCTCGCTTCCATCATCGGTCTCGATCGATGTCGACCGATCCTCTCCGGAAACAATCATGCCTGAACCCTCCGCGCACGTGCGCACAGCCGGGTTTCCTCCGGCCATCCTCACCACCCAATCATCAGACCGCAGCGAGCCGCGCGCGATGAGCATGAAGGACAAGGAAATCTGGGAACGGGTCAGGGCGCGGCTGCGCGCTCTGCTCGGCGAGCAGGTCTACGTCAGCTGGTTCGGCTCCATGAGCCATGATGCGATCGAGGGCGAGACCGTGCGGCTCTCGGTGCCGACCCGCTTCCTCAAGAACTGGGTGCAATCGCACTACGCCGAGAAACTGCTCGCCTGCTGGAAGGCCGAGCTTCCCGCGGTGCGGCGCATCGAGATCGTCATGCGCACGGCGGTCCTGCGCGACAACACCATCAAGGCCAGACCGGCCGAGCTGGCGGAGACCGCGCGCGAGGCAAAGAACGGCGCGACCGAGCGCCCCGATACGCGCGCCGCGATGCTTCCGGCCCAGGCCGCGCACGAGGCGCTCGGCGGCTCGCCGCTCGATCCGCGGCTCAGCTTCGACACCTTCGTGGTCGGCCGCTCCAACACGCTTGCCCACGCGGCGGGGAAACAAGTGGCGCTGGCCCGGCACGGCGAAGCGGTCGTGTTCAACCCGATCTACATCCATGCCGGCGTTGGCCTGGGCAAGACACACCTGCTGCAGTCGATCGCCTGGGCCGGCAACGCCGCGCCGGATCGCAAGGTGCTCTATCTGACGGCCGAGAAGTTCATGTACGGCTTCGTCGCGGCGCTGAAAGCGCAGACGGCGCTCGCCTTCAAGGAGGCGCTGCGCGGCATCGACGTGCTCGTCATCGACGACCTGCAGTTCCTGCAAGGTAAATCGACGCAGGTCGAGTTCTGTCATACGCTCAATGCGCTGATCGATGCCGGACGTCAGGTCGTGATCGCGGCGGACCGGCCGCCGAGCGACCTCGAGAGCCTCGATGATCGGGTGCGCTCGCGTCTTGCCGGCGGCCTCGTGGTCGAGATCGGCACGCTCGAGGAGGAACTCCGACTCGAGATCCTGAAGAGCCGGGTCGCGGCCGCGCGCGCGCATCATTCGGGCTTCGACGTGCCGCAGCCGGTGCTTGCCTTCATCGCCAAGAGCGTCACCCATAACGGCCGCGATCTCGATGGCGCGCTCAACCGGCTTTTGGCCCATAACAAGCTCACCGGCCATCCCGTAACCATGGACATGGCCGAGCGTGCGGTGCGCGACCTCATCCGCCCGCAGGAACCCAAGCGCGTCAAGATCGAGGACATCCAGCGCGTGGTCGCGCGCCAATACAATGTCAGCCGCTCCGATCTGCTGTCGTCGCGCCGTACTGCGAACGTGGTTCGACCACGTCAGATCGCCATGTATCTGGCGAAGACCCTGACGTTGCGCTCGCTGCCGGAGATCGGGCGGCGCTTCGGCGGGCGCGATCACACCACCGTGCTGCACGCGGTACGCAAGATCGAGAACCTGGTCGACAACGACAACGTGCTGGCCGAGGAGATCGAGCTGTTGAAGCGGCTGCTGCAGGAATAGGCCGCACCGGCCTCGGTGCTCTCTTTCGACGCGATGGCCGGGCATTCGCCGGCCATCGGCGTTTTTTCCGGCCGAATGTGGGTAAGTCACGCGGTTTCGCGCTTCCGGCCTTGCCGAAAGCCCCTGCCCGCGCCACCTTCAGGACCCGGCGCTGGGGGTACCTTGGCCGGACGTTATTCACGCCCGAGCGGGGTCGGATATGAAGGTCACCGTCGAGCGCGCCGCGCTCCTCAAATCCGTCGGCCACGTGCATCGCGTGGTCGAGCGGCGCAACACGATTCCGATCCTCGCCAACGTCCTGCTGCGCGCCGACAAGGGCAAGCTCGGCCTCAAGGCGACCGACCTCGATCTCGAAGTGGTGGAGAGCATCCCGGCCGAAGTCTCGCCGGGCGGGTCGACCACCGTTCCGGCGCACATGATCTATGACATCGTGCGCAAACTGCCGGAGGGCGCGCAGATCGTGCTCGATTCCTCGGGCGACCGCGCCTCGCTGACGATCCGCGCCGGACGCTCGCGCTTCTCGTTGCAGACGCTTCCCGAAAGCGACTTTCCGGATCTCGCGGCCGGCGAGATGACGCACAAGTTCGTGCTTGCGGCCAAGGACCTGAAGCGCCTGATCGACAAGACCCAGTTCGCGATCTCGACCGAAGAGACGCGCTACTACCTCAACGGCATTTATCTGCACACCGCCGGCGTCGCCAAGGCGATGAAGTTGCGGGCAGTCGCGACCGACGGCCATCGCCTTGCTCAGGTGGAGTTCGACGCGCCGGCCGGGGCCGAGGGGATGCCGGGCGTGATCGTGCCGCGCAAGACCGTGAGCGAGGTGCAGCGGCTGATCGAGGATCTCGACGCCGAGATCGGCATCGAGCTGTCGCAGACCAAGATCCGCTTCACCATCGGCGAGGTGGTGCTGACGTCGAAACTGATCGACGGCACGTTCCCGGACTACGGCCGCGTCATTCCGGCCGGCAACGACAAGACCCTCATTGTCGACAAGCCCGACTTCGCCGCCGCGGTCGATCGCGTCTCGACGGTGTCGAGCGAGCGCGGACGCGCCGTGAAGCTCGCGCTCTCCGCCGGCAAGCTCGTGCTCACCGTCACCAACCCTGATTCAGGCAGTGCCACGGAAGAAATCGAGGTCGAGTATGACTCCGACCCGATCGATATCGGATTCAACTCGCGCTATCTGCTCGACATCACGGCGCAGATCGACGGCGAGGTGGCGGTGCTGAAACTTGCCGATCCCGGGTCGCCGACGCTGATTCAGGACAAGGACGCAGGCGGCGCGCTTTACGTCCTCATGCCGATGCGGGTGTGACGTCTTTCGGCTTGCTGCGCGTGCCGCTTCGATGCCGCCGCTTGCGCGGGGAGCGCTTCGGCTTCACATAACGCCCGACCTTTGTGGATTCCGGCTCATAGTCGGGAACCGGTTGCGCGAAGCCCGTGAGTGCACTGGCCCAGAATTCGACCTTCTCGACCTGCTTTTGCAGGCGATCGACCGAATCGCTCAGGTGCCGTGCTAAATCTTCCTGCAATCGGTTCATCGGTCTCTTCTCCAACGCTTGGCGGCGACGACGCGCGTCGGGACGTAAACTCCTCCAATGTATGAACTAACCTATGTTGCTAATCGTTCCACCGCGCCCCCGGCTGGCGGCGCGGATTCTCCGCGCGTTAGTTCCACTTGTTCCCGGACCCAATTTGCATTCGGCGAACATCCGACGGAACCGCGATGACGGCCGCGCGTATCCGACGCCTGACACTCTCGAACTTCCGCAGCTATCGCGCCGCTGATCTCGCCGTCGACGCGCCGCTCGTCGTGCTGGTCGGGCCGAACGGTGCCGGCAAGACGAACTTGATCGAAGCGCTGTCGTTTCTCGCTCCCGGGCGTGGCCTGCGGCGCGCGACGCTCGACGAGGTCGCGTTCGCGGAAGGCGACGGGTCGTGGGCGGTCGCCGCGCAGGTCGAGGGCGTGTCCGGATTGACGACGCTTGGCACCGGCATCGAGCCGCCGCCGGCGGATGACGCAACGCCGGCGCGCAAGTGCCGGATCGACGGTGAAGACGCCGGATCGGCGGCCGCCTTTGCGGACCATCTCAGCGTCATCTGGCTGACACCCGCCATGGATGGCCTGTTCGCCGGCGCCGCATCCGAGCGTCGACGCTTTCTCGATCGGCTCGTGCTCGCGGTCGATGGCGCGCATAACGGTCGGGTCAACGCGCTCGAGCGTGCGCTGCGGTCGCGCAATCGCTTGCTCGAACAACCGAGCCCCGATCCGCACTGGCTCGACGCGATCGAGCATGAGACCGCGGAAGTCGCGGTTGCGGTCGCGGCGGCCCGCGCCGAGACCGCGCGGCGGCTCGCCGCCATGCTGGCGCGCGCGAAAGATCCGGCCTCGCCGTTCCCGTGGGCCGACATCGCGCTCGACGGCTGGGTCGAGAACGCGCTGCTGGAACAGCCCGCGACGGAGGTCGAGGATCGCTATCGCACGGTATTGCGCGAGAACCGCGCGCGCGACGCCGCTGCCGGCCGCACCACCGACGGACCGCATCTCACTGATTTGGACGTGTTGCATGGGCCGAAAGGCATTCCGGCCGGCGACGCCTCCACCGGCGAGCAGAAGGCCCTGCTCGTCGGCTTGGTGCTGGCGCATGCCGCACTCGTTGCGGAGATGACCGGTTACGCGCCGCTCCTCCTGCTCGACGAGGTCGGCGCGCACCTCGATCCGGTCCGCCGCGGCGCTCTCTATGATGCGCTGGCGCGTATCGGCGCGCAGGTGTGGATGACCG
>JAXDNZ010000316.1:0-5115 GCA_034669185.1 Hyphomicrobiales bacterium | reverse complement strand
GCCGTCCATCACCGGCATGTTCCAGTCGAGCAGGATCGCGTCCGGCATTTCGCGCCGGCACGCCTCGACCGCCTGCTGGCCGTCCTCGGCCTCGGAGATCTTGAAATCCAGCCCTTCGAGGATGCGTCGCGCCACCTTGCGGATGACGCTGGAATCGTCGACGACCAAGCAGCTCTTCATGGCACCACCTCGTTCCCACGGCGTGCGCGCCACGCGCACCCGATCGTTCGTCTCACAGCCTCAAAGCCGCCTCATGCCGCCATGGCGTCATTCGCCATGTCGAGCACGCGGTCGACGTCGAGGATCACCATCAACTGTCCCTCCAGGCGGTGAACGCCGCCGGAGACGCCTGCCCAGCGGGCGTCGAGATTGACCGGGTTGGGCTCACGCGTCGCATCGTCGAGCTTGAGCACCTCACCGACACTGTCGATCATCAGTCCGTAGGACTCCGCACCGAGTTCCACACCGACCGCCATTCTGGCGCGCGCGTCCGTTCGCGGCGGCAGGCCGAGCCGAAGCCGCATGTCGATCGCCGTCACGATGCGGCCGCGCAGGTTCAGCACGCCCGCGATCTCCGCGCCCGCGAGCGGCACGCGGGTCAGCCGCTCGGGCATGAACACGTCCTGCACGCGCCCGATCGGCAGGCCGAACAATTGTCCGCCGATCATCACGGTGACGTATTCGGTGACCCGCTCGGCTGACGTGTCGCGGTCATGCGTCATGTTAGGCCGCCTCGTCCCATGCGACGGTCTGCTCCTTCAGCGCGGCAATCAGCCCGGGCCGGTCGAACTTGGCCACAAACTCCCGGAAGCCGGCCTGGCGTCCGCGCTCGACCGTCGCGGGCGACGTGATCGAGGAGAGCGCGATGATCGGGATCGCAGCGCCGCGTTCGTCGGCGCGGATCGCTTCGGCGAGCTCGAAGCCGTTCATGCCGGGCATCTCGATGTCGGAGACGACGACGTCGAAGCGCTCGCCTTTTTTGATCAGCGCCAGCGCCTCGGCCGGCGCCGCGACCGCGGTCACCTCATAGCCGGCGGCTTTCAGCACCGGGGTCAGCATGTTGCGGAAGAACGCCGAGTCGTCGACCAGCAGCAGCGAACGCGTGAGCGCTTCGGATTTCATGTCGCGGCGGGCGAACCAGTCGGCGTAGGCCAGCGGCAGGAAATGCCCGACATCGATGATCTCGGTCGCCTGCCCCCGGATCACCGCGCAGCCGAGCAGGCCCGGCGTATCGCTGCCGACCTCGATGTCGAGCGTGTCCTCGACGATGTCGACGATCTCGTCGACCACGAGGCCCATCGAGCGCCCGCCGTCGGAGAAAACGAGCAGCGGCTGCGTACCCTCGTGGCGCACGCGCACCTCGTCGTTGACGCGCACCAGCGGCATCAGCTGCCCGCGGTACTGCACCAGGTGACGCCCGTTCGAGAGTTCGATCTTGCGGCAGTCGATCTCTTCCAGCCGCGTGACCAGCGACAGCGGAACGGCCTTGGGCTGCGGCGAGCCGGCGCGGAACACGAGCAGCGAGTGCGTCTTCTGCTTGCGCGTCTCGCTTTGAGCTTCGCTCTCGGCGGCGACGGGCGAGGCCGAGCCGACCGTCTGCGCGATACCGTTCGGGTCGATGATCATGATCACCGAGCCGTCGCCGAGTATCGTATTGCCGGAAAACATCTGGATGTGACGCAGCTTGGTCGACATCGGCTTGACGACGATTTCCTCGGTGTGGAATACGCCGTCGACCACGATGCCGAACGTCTGACTGCCGACCTGCGTCACCACGATAAAGCCGTTCTCGGCGTCGTCCCCCTCGCCGATCGCGAGCAGCGTCTTGAGGTGAATGAGCGGCAGCAGCTTGTTGCGCAGGCGCAGGACCGCCGTGTCCTTGATACGCTCGATGCGGTGCTCGGAGTTGGCCTGCGCGCGCACCAGTTCGACCACGGAAAGCTGTGGGATGGCGAAGCGCTCGCCCGCGGATTCCACGATCAGCGCCGAGACGATCGCCAGCGTCAGCGGAATCTTGATCGTGAAGCTCGACCCCTCGCCCGGCACCGACTTCACGTCGATGATGCCGCCGATCTGGTCGATGTTGTTGCGCACCACGTCCATGCCGACGCCACGGCCGGAGACGCTGGTGACCGCCCCCGCGGTGGAGAAGCCGGGCACGAAGATGAACTTGTGGATCTGCGCCTCGGTCATCTTCTCGACGTCGGACTCCGACGCAAGCCCGAGATCGACCGCCTTGCGGCGGATCTTGCCGCTGTTGAGCCCGCGCCCGTCGTCGGCGATCTCGATGATGATGTGGCCGCCCTGGTGATACGCGGAGAGGCGGATCGTGCCTTTTTCGGGCTTTCCGGCGGCACGCCGCACGTCCGGCGTCTCGAGCCCGTGGTCGGCCGAGTTGCGCACCATGTGGGTGAGCGGATCCTTGATCAGGTCGAGCACCTGGCGATCGAGCTCGGTGTCGGCGCCGTGCATCTCGAGCTCGATCTCCTTGCCGAGCTCGGCGGACAGATCGCGGAGGAGGCGCGGCAGCTTCTGCCATGCGTGGCCGATCGGCTGCATGCGCGTCTTCATCACGCCTTCCTGCAGCTCGGCCGTGACATTGGAGAGACGCTGCAGCGGCACCTTGAACTCGCTGTCCTCGTGCTGGCGCACGATCTCCAGCAACTGGTTGCGCGTGAGCACCAGCTCGGAAACCATGGTCATCAGCGTCTCGAGCGTATCGACGTTGACACGGATGGATTGGCTCGCGACCTTGGGATCCGCGCGCTCCTCGTCCTCGCCCGCCGATTTCGCCTTGGCCTTCGCGTCGGCCTTGGGCGTCGGCCGCTCGACTTGCGTCTCCTGGAACGCGCGTTCGAGATCGTCGAGCGAGACCTCGCCCGGACGCAGCTGACGCTCCAGCACCTGATAGACGAGCGAGCCTGCGGTCGACTTGTCGTCCTTCGGCTCAGGGCGAGCCGCGCGCCCACCAGCGGCCTCGATCGCCATGCGCTCGAGTTCGGCGATCAGGTCGGCATCGGAGCCGTCCGGCTCCTGCTGGTTCTGTTCGAGCCCGGCGAGCACGTCCTTGAGCCGGTCGATGGTCGAGAGGATGAGCGTGACGGCCGGCGCCGTCACCGGCATGCCATCGCGGAATTTGCCCATCAGCGTCTCGGCCGCATGCGAGAGCGCTTCGAGCCGCGGCAACCCGAGGAAGCCGCAGGTGCCTTTGATGGTGTGCACCAGGCGGAAGATGTTGCCCAGGATCGCAGTGTTGTTCGGCTCCTGCTCGAAACGCACGAGTTCCACGTCGACGACGTCGAGGCTCTCGTTCGTCTCCGTGAGGAACTCGCGCAGCAAGTCGTCCATCAGGCAAAGCCCTTGGTCGCCAGGCGCGGCGCATCGGCCGCTGCCTTTCCGGAGCAACGGGCATTGTGTTCCCTAAGGGTTTAGGAAGCGTTGAGAGAGGGGCGAAAAGGGTGAAAAATCGCGACGATTCCGGATTCGGACGGCGTCAGAAAATATAATTCGTTCAGCCGCTTGGCCGCTATCTACAACCCACGATCGTCGAATATTCGAGCCACATCGCAGCGCGCTGAGCGGCAGGCAGCGCGATGCCAGCCGCGACGATGCCGTTAGTTCAAGGACGGGACGGTTTGCGCCATCAGCGGTGTCGTCCCCTGCCGGGGCATCTCGACGCCGACATGCCCGCAATCGTTGCATTCCAGCGTCCAGATATCGAGGTCGCCGATCTTGTGATGCGGCTCGATGCCGACCAGGCGGGTCTCGCCGCTGCATTTTATGCACTGGGTCTTGAATGCCATGACCGCCCTCGTTTCTGGTTTTGGTTATCTGATTTTCATACTCCTGTTCGCTTCTGAAGTCCATAAAAATATCATACCAATCAAAGACTTAAGCCATTTTAGCACATGGCGCAATGCGCTGCGGTTGGCGATTTCGCTGGATCGGCGCGACCTCTTGTCTTTGACAAAACGGCTTATTATGAGCAAGGAACTCAACAGGCAGAACTGGCATTGTTTTGGCCGTGGAGGCTGCCATGCACGGCGATGAAGGCAGGGGTGAGCGGCTGCAACTCATGCTGACCGCTGAGGAATTGAAGGCGTTGGACGATTTCCGCTTCTCGCGCCGCATGCCGAGCCGCGCCGCCACCGTTCGCGAACTTCTGCGGCGCGGGTTGGCAGCCGAGGGCTTCGCGCTTGCCGACGGCGGTTCGAGATCGAGCGACTACGGCGTGATCGCGCGCGACGAGCCGGACAGCCCGAAGGCCGGATAAGAGCACAGGCCGCAATAGCGCCATGCCCCATCGCCTTCGCGGCGATTGACGTCACGCGGCGCCACGATCTCCCTCGAGACTGCGCGGCCGCATCGCCACAAACACGACCAGCGTCAAGATCATAAGCGCCGCGATGCCCAGGAAGGCCGCGGTCCACGCGCTGCGGGAGTCTGCGCCACCAAGATCGAGCGTCCAGCCCACCGCAAGCGGTCCGACAAAGCCGCCCAGGTATCCAAGCATCGAATGGACGGCGAGCGTTGCGCCGCGTTTCGCGGGCTCGGCCGTACCGGCTGTTCCGGCGGTGAGTGAGGATGAATCCAGCCAGATGATCGGCCCATAGATAAGGACCAGCGCGACCGCGAGCGGATAAGATTGCGTGCCGAAAATACCGAGGAAAGCGGCACAAAGCGCCGAGCCGATCATCGACAGCCAGATCAGGCGGCGGCGTCCGAAATGGATCGATGCCTCGTTGCCGAGGACGCTCGCGAGCGTGCCGGCAAGGCCAAGCAGCGTGAGCGCCATTGTGGGGGATAGCGTTCCAGCCGCGCCAGTGGTCGCTGCGACGAAGCCGAGGAAAGCAACGCCCCATCCGCGCAACGCGCTCATTTCGAAGGTGTGGAAGCAATAGGCAATCGCGTACGCCATCGCCGAGCGGTTGCGAAAGACCGGCCGGAAATCGAACAACGCGTGCGCGGCCGGCGGCGTGGTCGCGGCGCGTCCCCTGCCCGGTATTGTGATGGCGACGATGAGCCAGGCGAATGCCGCGCTGACCGCCGCCGCAATGAATGCGAAGCGCCAGCCGCCAAGGCTTGCCAAGAGGTCGGCACAGGCAAAGGAAAGCG
>JAXDNZ010000315.1:0-5795 GCA_034669185.1 Hyphomicrobiales bacterium | reverse complement strand
GGTCCGGTGATCGCCAAGGCCGGCGACCTTGCGGCGCTGCTGACAAACCTGGAGGACCGCGACGTCCTGTTCATCGACGAGATCCACCGGCTCAATCCGGCCATTGAAGAAATCCTCTATCCGGCGATGGAGGACTTCCAGCTCGACCTCATCATCGGCGAGGGACCGGCGGCGCGCTCGGTCAAGATCGATCTCGCGCGCTTCACGCTGGTCGGCGCGACCACGCGCGCGGGCCTGCTCACCACGCCGCTGCGCGATCGCTTCGGCATTCCGGTGCGGCTCAACTTCTACACCAAGGACGAACTGACGCTGATCGTGAACCGCGGCGCGCGCGTGCTCGGCATCAAGGTGACGCCGGAGGGCGCCGACGAGATCGCGCGCCGCGCGCGCGGCACGCCGCGCATCGCCGGCCGGCTGCTCAAGCGCGTGCGCGATTTCGCGCATGTCGACGGCGCGAGCGCCATCGACCGCGCGGTCGCCGACAAGGCGCTCCAGGCGCTCGAGGTCGACGGCGCCGGCCTCGACGCGATGGACCGGCGCTACCTCACGCTGATCGCGCTCAATTACGGCGGCGGCCCGGTCGGGGTCGAGACCATCGCGGCGGCGCTTTCCGAGCCGCGCGACGCGATCGAGGAGATCATCGAGCCGTTCCTGATCCAGCAGGGCCTCGTGCAGCGCACGCCGCGCGGGCGGCTGCTCACCGGCCACGCGTTCCGCCATCTCGGCCTCGCCGAACCGGCGCGCGACCCGGGGCAGTTCCAGTTGTTCTCGCCGGGAGACGACGCATGAGTTCGCCGGTCATCAGCATCGTCGTGGCAATCATCCGCGACGACGCGGGCCGTGTGCTGGTGGTGCGCAAGCGCGGCACCGCGGCGTTCATGCAGCATCACGTGCCGCTGGCCCGGGTGGCGTGATGTCCGCTGGTACCGCGCTCGACGGCGAGATCCGCGACGGCCGTCACACCATGCAGGTGCGCGTGTTCTACGAGGACACCGACTTCTCCGGCGTCGTCTATCACGCGAGCTACCTGCGCTTCATGGAGCGCGGGCGCACCAACTATCTGCGCCTGATCGGCGCCGACCATCGCGCGCTGTTCGAGCAGACCGAGAAGGAAGCACCGGGCTTTGCCTTCGTGGTGCGGTCGATGACCATCGACTGGCTCAAGCCCGCACGGATGGACGATGTGCTCGACATCGTCACGTCACCGCAGGAGGTGAAGGGCGCCTCGGCGACGTTGCGGCAGCAATGCCGCCGCGGCGAAGAGCTGCTGTGCGAGGCGAGTGTGCGCGTCGCCTTCATCTCGGGCGGCCGGGCGCGGCCGATTCCAAAGCCGCTGCGGATCGCCATGAAGGCGGACCAGGACGCGACAGGCTAGCTCACGCCGCCGCGCCGTTACTGCGCGAACAGCGCGCGAGTCACCGGATCGACGTTGGGATGCTGCGCCCTGATGTTGAGGTGAACGCACTGTTTCTCCTCGTCGTAGACCTGAGCGACGTCGACGCCGTTGAGCAGCCGGTTGACGATGTGGAATCCGAGCGCGCGGTAGACCTCGAACTGTTCTTCGCTGAAGAACTGGTCGCCGGTGCTCTCGTGCGGGAATCTCTCGTGACGGCGGGCGTAGTCGCGCACGTAGTCACTCTCGTCTCCGGTCAGCGAAGCCTTGATGTAGAGAATGTGGCCCCTGCGCCCCTCGCCGTAATCGATGCATCCGATCGCGGCGTGCGGCCCCGCCGCGGGCGTCAGCGGCTTCTCGCCGTCGGTGTGCAGCCCCATCCAAGCGCACGTAGTCCTGCGGATGTCGTCCCAAGGCATGTCGATGCGGACGCCGAGATCGATGCGCGCGTAGCGCTGCAGCGTGATGAAGGACGGGAAGCGCAACGCGAAATCGGCCTCCGCGTCGACGACGACGATCAACCTGCATTGGCGCTTGAGCAACTCATAAGCGCCGAGATTTTCGACGTGCCCGCCGTCGGTCAGATAGACATGGTTGCTGTTTTCATAGAGGCGGCCGGTGATCTCGGACCACATGAAGGCACGTGGCCACGCGCTGATCCTTCGTCCCTCGTTGTTCGCGATGTAGCGCGGGTTCTTCATCCAGTAGCCGAGGCGAATGTTCAGAAGCGCGAGCGTCGGACGCAGCGGGCTGACCGAGGCCGAGCCCATGTTGGACGACGCGGCTGCACCGGAAATCGCCATCGCGGTCGCGAGGTTGAGGTCCTTGACCTGTGCCTCGCAATCCTGCGTGCGCGCGTATCCGGTCGCAACGCTGCCGACATAGCGCGATGAAAACACGAAGAAGTCGGCATTCCGGCCGCGCCGGTTCGCGTAGTCGGAGCCCTGGATGTTCAGCGCCGCATTGATGAGGTGATACGGCGCGAGTTCGGCCGAGATCGCGCTCAACGGCATGTCGTCGAGCTGCTCGAAGTCGCGGCCTTGGTCGATGCTCGGTTCATTGCGCTGCGGCCCCGATTTTTTCTCTTCGCGCGGCTTGAACAGGAAAGCCTTGCTCAGCCGGTCGCGGTAAAGGCGGTGCAGCGAGTTCGCGTTGGGCTTGAGGATCAAAGCAAGGCCGATCAGCACAAAGCCGAAGAAGCCGTAAGTCGCCATCAGCGGCCGGTAGATGATGCGTTCGAAAACCCAGTTGAGCGGCGGCTTGGTCTCCGGGTCGGAGGCCCAGCCGAATCGGTTCCAGACGGCTGTTTCGGCGGCCGCGAGCGGACGAAACACCGGACAGAAGAAGTGTCCCGAGATGGCCGTAGCCGACCAGAGCATCCAGCGCGGCGTGTGCGCGCCTTCCGGATCATCGTGGCTGCCGAGATACCTCGGCGAGGGCTCGCATTTCGCCGTCGTGATCGTCACCGGGCGCCGGCTGCGCGCGGGCTGAGCCACGGCCGGTATCGTGCGCGCCGCCTGGGTCGCGTCGTCGCCGTCTTTCTTGTTGTTGACGATCCCCCAGAAGCAAAGATAGAGAAACAGAATCCAGATCAGCAGCGGCACTGCCGCACCGGCGATCCAGAGCGCGACCTTGCTCAGCGCCGCGAGAAATTTGGTCGACCATTTCGCGGTGGGATTCGCCGCCTTCAGGATGTCGCCGATCTGCTGACGGAAAAACGTCACGATCGCGGCGACCGGCACCGTGATCGCGGCAAGCGCCTGAAGCTTGCTGGTCAACCAGTTGAACGAGCCGCCAACCACGTCCGTGCGTGGTTGCGCCTCCGACGAGGCGGCGCCGGCGCTGGAGGCATCCAAAAGCTCGAACATTCCCTTCAGCAGAAATGTCTGCAGCTCGACGAAAAACACGGCTGCCACGAGGACGAGATATCCGACCGCGACCGCCGGCAGGGTGGTGCGGAATTCCGCCATCCGGTCCGCGGCGAGCCGCGACCGATAGAGCGCCCACAGCAGGAACGCCACGATTCCGGTCAGGGCAATCGCGATGGTGATCGCGAAGCTCTCGATCGGGACGTACAGGCACAGCGGAAATCCCAGGAGATCGGCGCAACCGAGTTGCGACCGATATTGATTGATCGCGATCGTCAGCGCAGCAAACAGCAGAACGAGCGGCAGCACCCAGGCGAGGTTCGCGACCAGCCCGCGCAGCGCGATCGCGCCGCCGGTGAGGATGTCGCGCCCGCCCGCGGGAATGAGGTAGTTGGAGTAATTGCGCAGGTGGCCGACGGCTTCCGTGTCGGCGATATCCGCCGCGCTGTCCGCAGCGTGATCCGGCGAGTCTTTGCCGAAGACGAACGCACCGTTGCTGTGCGTCATCGTGGCGGTTAGCGCGCTGCCCATATAGCCGCCGCCCGAAACGGTCGAAAGATAGTCGACGTTGCGCAGCACCTTGTGACGATCGAGCGCTTGCAGCACGCCGAGCGAGAACGCCGCCGAGCGCACGCCGCCGCCCGACAGCGCGAGGCCGACCGCATCGATCACCTTGGCGTCGTCGCCCAACCCGTCATCGGCCGACAGCGGCGCGCGGCCGAGCGCGGCGCGGCGCTCGTTGATCGCCTCGATCTCGGATCGAAAGACCTGCTCGAACTGGATTCCGCCTGGACTCGTGAACCTGGGCACAGCCTGGTCCCCCCGCGACCGGCTCAGGCTAGCAGCAACCGGCGATTGCCAACAGCCGGTTGCGACCTTCGCGGGCAATCTCGCCGGCTTCGAGTCGAAGGCTTGTCAGGCCTTTGCTTCCAGCCCTTCCAGCTCCTCGATCATCCGCTCGATCACGCTCAGGCCCCCCTGCCAGAACGAGGGATCGCGTGCGTCGAGACCGAACGGCGCGAGCAGCTCGGAGTGATGCTTGGTGCCGCCGGCGGCGAGCATTGCGAGATAGCGTTCGGCGAAACCCGCGGAGGACTTCTCGTAGACCGCATAGAGCGAGTTCACCATACAGTCGCCGAACGCGTAGGCGTAGACGTAGAACGGCGAATGGATGAAATGGGGGATGTAGGTCCAGAACGTCTCGTAGCCCGGCTTGAGCTCGATCGCAGGGCCGAGGCTTTCGGCCTGCACGCTCATCCAGATCTCGCACAGCTTTTCTGCGGTCAGTTCGCCGTTGCGGCGTTCGGTGTGGACCTTGCGCTCGTAGGTGTAGAACGCGATCTGCCGCACCACCGTGTTGATCATGTCCTCGACCTTGGCGGCGAGCATCGCGCGGCGCGCGCGCACGTCCCTGGTCTCGGCGAGCAGCTTCTTGAAGGTGAGCATTTCGCCGAACACGCTCGCGGTTTCGGCGAGCGTCAGCGGCGTCGGCGCCATCAGCGCGCCGTTCGGCGCCGCGAGCACCTGATGCACGCCGTGGCCGAGCTCATGCGCGAGCGTCATCACGTCGCGCGGCTTGCCCTGGTAATTCATCAGCACGTAGGGGTGCGCCGAGGGCACGGTCGGATGCGAGAACGCGCCGCCCTGCTTGCCCGGCCGGGCCGGCGCGTCGATCCAGCGGCGCGAGAAGAATTGCTCGGCGATGTCCGACATGCGCGGCGAGAAACCCGCATACGCGGTGAGGATGGTGGCGCGCGCCTCGTCCCAGCCGATCGTGCGCTGGGCCACCTGCGGCAGCGGCGCATTGCGGTCCCAGTGCGGCAGCTTCTTCTTGCCGAACCAGCGCGCCTTCAGCGCGTAGTAGCGATGGGAGAGTTTTGGATACGCGGCGCGCACCGCGGCGACCAGCGCCTCCACGACCTCGGGCTCGACGCGATTGGAGAGATGCCGCGCGTCGGCGATGTCCTTGAAGCCGCGCCAGCGGTCGGAGATCTCCTTGTCCTTGGTGAGCGTGTTGGTGATGAGCGTAAAAGTACGCAGGTTTTCCCGGAAGGTCTTCGCGAGCGCCTGAGAGGCAGTCTTGCGTTTCTTCTCGCTTGAATCCTGCATCAGCGTCAGCGTCTGCTCGAGCGGCAGTTTCTTGCCGTCGACATCAAAGCGCAGCGACGCCATGGTCTCGTCGAACAGCCGGTTCCAGGCGCCCGCGCCGGTCACCGACTTCTCGTGGAACAGCTCTTCGACGCGGTCTTCGAGCTGATAGGGCTTCTCCTTGCGAACGTCCTCGATCCACGGCCGGTAGTGGCCGAGCGCCGGATCTTCCGTCGCGCGCTCGAGCGCCGCATCCTCGATGCGATTGAGCTCGAGCGTGAAGAACAGCAGATGCAGCGACGCGGCGGTGATCCGTTCCTGGATGTCGCCATAGAACTTGGCGCGCTTGGGGTCGGTCGTGTTGGCCGCATAGGTGAGGCCCGCGAAGGAAGCGAGCCGTCCGATCAGATCGTCAAGCGCTTAGAGGCGCTTCACCGCTACGGCGA
>JAXDNZ010000314.1:0-3103 GCA_034669185.1 Hyphomicrobiales bacterium | reverse complement strand
TGCTCGAGACCGAGGATCTGACCGACGTGATGCTGATCGGCCATTCGTACGGCGGCATGGTCGCAACCGGCGTTGCCGACCGCGCGCGGGCGCGCATCAGGCACATCATCTATCTCGACGCGTTCGCGCCGAAGGACGGCCAGGCGGTTTTCGACCTCGTCGCGCCGGAAGCGCGCGCCCGGATGCTCGAAGGCGCCAAGGCGAACGGCGGCTGGGGCATCCCGTCGAGCCCGATGCCGCCCGACACCGCGCCGGAGGATGTCGCGTGGGCGTCGCCGCGCCGCAAGCCGCAGCCGATCAAGGCCTTCGAGACCAAGTTGAAGCTGTCCGCCGAACCGTCCGCGCCGCGGACCTACATCTATTGCAAGCGTGCGCGGCCGGACGACAACTTCCGCCAGTTCTTGGAGCGCGCGAAGCGCGAAGACTGGGAGACGTACGAGATCGACGCGAGCCACAATCCGCATATCACCGCGCCCGACATGCTGTTCGGTATCCTGCAGCAGATCGCCAACCGATGACCACGGCACGGCAGATCGGCATCGCCGGGCTGGGCCTGCTCGGCAGCGCGCTCGCCCACCGGCTCGTCGGTGCCGGCTTCGATCCGAAAGGTTGCGACATCGATGCGGCAAAGACCGCGGCGTTCGGGAAAGCCGGCGGCGTGGCGGCAACCCTCTCCGAGGTCGGGCGCTGCGACGTGGTGCTGCTTGCGGTATTCGACACCGATCAGGTCGAGGACGTGGTCGAGAATGCCGTCCTGCCGGTGCTCACGCCCGGCGCGACCAGAACCGTGTTGTGCGCGAGCACCTGCGATCCCGACCGCATCGCGGCGCTGATCGAAAAGGTCGCGCCGCTCGGCGTCAGAATGATTGAGACGCCGGTCTCGGGATCGAGCGGGCAGGTGCGCAACGGCGATGGCGTCGGGCTCATCGGCGGCGACCGCGGCACGGTCGACAGCGTCGCCGACATCATCGACGCGCTCTGTCCGAAGTGGTTCTACATGGGCGCCGCAGGCAACGGCGGCCGCGCCAAGCTCGCGATCAATCATCTGCTCGGCCTCAACCGCCTCGTGCTGGCCGAAGGGCTGGTGTTCGCGCAAGCCCTCGGCCTCGACGCCAAGAGCTTTCTCGATGTGGCGCGGCAGTCCGCCGCCTATTCGCAGGTAATGGACATCAAGGGCCCAAAGATGCTGAGCGGCGATTACACGCCGCAGGGCTTCATCCATCAGTCGTTGAAGGACTTTCGCCTGATGCTCGATCAGGCCGCCAAACGCGGTCAAGACCTGCCGCTCGCGATGCTCAACGCGGAAGTGCTCGACGCGTGCATGTCGCGCGGCGAAGGCGAACGCGACAATGCGGCGGTGATCGAGGAGATCAGGCGGCGGCGCACGAGTTAGTCGGTCTGCGCCCTTGACTCCCTTGGCCGGTGAATGCTGCTGATAATCGAAATGCCGACACGTTCTAACGGGCTGGGGACGGAATGCGCCGGAGCGAGCAGCGGATACTGACGACGCACACCGGCAGCCTGCCGCGACCGTTGGGACTGACCAGGCTTTACGCGCAGCGTGCGCGCGGCGAGCCGGTCGACGCGTCGGAGCTGCGGGCCGCGGGCCGCGCCGCCTTGCACGACATCGTGCCGAAACAGGTCGAAGCCGGCATCGACATCGGCAACAACGGCGAGCAGCAGCGCGACTCGTTTCTCTTCTACATCCGCGACCGCCTGAGCGGACTCGGCGGCTCGTGGCAGCGGCGTCAGCGCGCCGACGTCGAGCGCTACCCTGTCTTCATGAAAGAGTCCTACGAGGCCTCGCTCAAGAAAGAATCGGTCGACGACATCCGCGGCCTGCCGAAGGCGATCGGCGCGATCGGCTATCCGGACGCCGGCGAGGTGAAGGCCGAATGCGCCGATTTCCGCGCCACACTGGACGCGGCCGGCAATCCATTCGCCGAGGCGTTTCTCACCGCGCCCTCGCCCGGCATGGTTTCGGCGATCGTGAGGAACGAGCACTACAAGAGCGAGGAGGACTTCCTCGGCGCGCTCGGCTCGGCATTGCGCGTCGAATACAAGGCGATCGTCGACGCCGGATTCCTGCTGCAGCTCGACTGCCCGGATCTCGCGCGCGAGAAGCACAATACCTTCGCCGACCGCCCGCTCGCCGACTTCATCGCGTTCGGCCATCGCGTCGTCGACGCGATCAACGCCGCGATCCACGATATTCCGCCGGAGCGGGTGCGGCTGCACGTGTGCTGGGGCAACTACGAGGGTCCGCACGACCTCGACGTGGAACTCCAGCACATCAACCCGTTCCTCAAGCGCGCGACGATCTGCGGCTTCGTGCTGCCGTTCTCGAACCCGCGCCACGCGCACGAGTACCGGTATCTGAAGGACCTGATCGGGAAGGACCAGATCATCGTTGCGGGCGTGATCGATTCCACCACCAACTTCGTCGAGCACCCGGAAGTGATCGCCGAGCGGCTCGAGAATGTCGCCGAGACGATCGGCGAACCGCGCCGCGTGATGGCGGGAAGCGACTGCGGCTTCGAGACGATCGCAGGCCGCGGGCGTGTCGCGGAGGACGTGGTGTGGGCGAAATTCAAGTCGATGGCGCAGGGTGCAGAGCTCGCGTCGTCGCGGTTGTTCTAAGACAGCAATCCGGGGAGGACCGTCATGACAGCAACAAGGCTCGCGGCCGTACTCGCGGCGTCGTTCGCATTCACCGCGCCCGCGCTCGCGCTCGACTGGAATTTTTACCATCATCAGTCCGCGCCGCTGTTCGCCACGTCGCGCGGCGCCAAAATGCTGAGCGAGGAAATCGAGAAGGCGACCAACGGCGAACTGAAAGCGCGCCTGCACCTGTCGGGCACCCTGCAGATTGCGCCGAACAACATCACGCCGGCGGTCGCTGAAAACGTCGTTCAACTGGCCGACGATCTGTTCAACTCCGGCAACATCCCGGTCGCCGGCATTCCGCGCCTGCCGGGGCTAGTGCGCACGCTGGATGAATTCAACAAGACCGCGGATGCGCTGCGGCCCTACCTCGAGAAGGCCTTCGCCGAAAAAGGCATCGTGATGCTCGCCGCCTACACTTACCCGCTCCAGGTCGTAT
>JAXDNZ010000313.1:0-4355 GCA_034669185.1 Hyphomicrobiales bacterium | reverse complement strand
GATTGCCCGCAAATTGGCCAAGGTGGCGCCCGATGACGATCCCGCCTTGGTCGCCGGCGCGATCGCCATTGTCGCGGCGGAGACGATCAAGCGCAGCGCCAACAATCTGATCGAGGCGCGCGCCTATCTGGATGGCTTGCGCGCCGGGATCGACGGGCTGCTGCTGCACGCCTTTCCGGACCGACAGGCCAAGTCCGATCCGGAAAAGAAAAACACGTCCGGTGACGCCGAGGATTGAGGCAGCGACAGGCGATCAATAGGGTTCCGCGCTTTCGCGGCGTTCGCGACCTTGTCGGTATTTCGCGCGCGAATGGTCACATTCACGGCGCACTGTCACCCGATTTCACAAGCAGAAGGCCTGACGGGAGCGGACACGGCTGCCGGTGCGTAAACGCGTGACGGGATGGTTCATGGCAAGACGAGCAAGGCTCTTCGCAGCGGCTGCTTTTGCCGCATGCGTTTCTCTCCCGCTGTTCTCGCCGGCCGGCGTAGCAAACGCCGACACGTGCCTCGCGGGGCCGAAAGGCCCGGGACCAAAGGGGAGCCGCTGGCACTATCGCATCGAGTGGCCGTCACAGCGCAAGTGCTGGCATCTCGTCCAAAGCGGCACACGCCAGAAGGCTGCGGTGAAAA
This sequence comes from Hyphomicrobiales bacterium, assembly GCA_034669185.1. Taxonomy (GTDB): domain Bacteria; phylum Pseudomonadota; class Alphaproteobacteria; order Rhizobiales; family Xanthobacteraceae; genus PALSA-894. The sequence continues at coordinate 3,722 of JAXDNZ010000313.1, read as the reverse complement.
CCGCGTCGCAGCCCGAGCCCGATGACAGCACCGCGGCAACGCCCGCGCCGGCCGCAAACGCGGCTCCCGCGCGCGCCGTCGCGCCGGCAGCGCAGCCGGCTCCGCCGCCCGCTACAGCCGTCAGGACCTTCATTACGCGCAACGTGAGCAACACCGACGAGCCGCCGGCGTCGCCTGACCCGTCGGCCATCGCGACCCCGCCGCAGGACCAAGCGCCTGCGACAACGACGATGGAACGTCGCGAAAGCAATGCCCCGCCCGTGCTCGCCGCCGCGTCCGCTCCTCAGCCGGTCGCAACGACTGCACCCGCAAACGCGACCGACCCGGCCGGTGCGCCGACCTTGCGACTGCTGTTTGCCGCGATCGCTCTGCTCGGTTTCGGGAGCGCAGCCGCCTTCATCGTCGCGACTGCGATGCGGCGGCGCACGGATGTTCTCAAGACCGCGCTGGAAGCGGACGATGCGCCGGAGACGTCGCGCGATGCGCCGCCCGCCGAAGATGCACCGACGTTCGCGCCGCTTCCGCCGCTCGGTATGGGAGCCGACGACGTCGATCAGGCGATACGGCGCTTCGCCGGAAACGCGATGCGGCGCGCCGCCTGAGCGGGCGCTACGCTCAACCCGGGCTGCGCAGCAACAAGCTCCGCGCCTGCGCGATCGTCGCGCGCGCATATCCGGCGAGCATCTCATCCGATGCGCTGCTGATCGGATGGTCGATGATGACGAACTTGTAGTCGGGCATTCCGAGCACGCGCGACATCAGCTCAGCCGCGCTCGCAAAGCGTGTCGTCATCACGCCGATCGCCGGGACGCCCTGCCGTTCCGCCATGATGCTGTCGTGCAGACTGCACGATGAGCAGCTTCCTCAATCACCGACGCCGGTGACGACGGCCTGCCAGTTCTTGATCTCGTCGACGATGTGCTGATCGGCGGGCGCGCTGTAGTTCGACTTCGTGCGCCAGACGACGTTAGAAACACCGAGCTCCTGCCGCAGCATCCGATCGACGTGCGCGAAAAAGGCCTTGGTGCCTTCCTTGCCGTTCGAGATGAGCCCGACGGTCTTGCCCGCAAGCGAAGCCGGGCGCGGCGCGGGCTGGGTGCCGGGCGCCTTCATCTCGTTGGTCGGATCGAGGACGCGGATCATGGGGGTGATTTTACCCCTTCGGCTCATTCCCGCGAAAGCGGGAATCCAGTTTTTTTTCGCTTTGGGCCCCTGGGTCCGCCTTTCGCGGGACGAGCGGCAGCGGCTGCGCGCATCACCAGTCCTTCGGCTCCTTCATCGGTTCGCAATCGGCGCAGGCGCCGATCGCGGCCGTGACCGCCTTGGTCTTGTGCCCCATCCACGGCGGAATGACGGCGCCGAAGCCTCCCGCCGGGCCGCCCGCCGCCACGACCAGAAGATGATCCGGCGAATCGAGCGCCGGGTACACGCTGTCCCCGCGGTCGCGCACCACTGCACCTTTGCCGACATCCGCCCATTCGGCACGGCGGATGCGCGCGCGCTCATGGACGAACTCGGCGATGTCGCGCTTGGTCCAGCCCGCGCCCTGGATGTGCTCGCGCAGCTGTTTCGGGATCACGATGACGTAGTTGCCGCCATAGATCGAGTAGTGGCGCTGGTTGGCCCGCATCTCGGCGGCGAATGTTTCCAGGATTTCTTTCGGGTCGGTGGTCCACTCGTTCATGATCTGGCGTGGCGCCATCGCGGCCATTACGGTCACGGCGGAGGTGCCGTCGTCCGGGATACCGCGCATCACCGAGAGCGGCTGCCAGGTCGTGTCCTCCTCGTCCTCGGCGATGCAATAGGAGAACTTGCCCGGATGGCCCAGCGTCGTTCGGTCGATGCCGCCCGGGCGCACGTCCATCAGGTTGATCAGCGCCAGCCGGATGGCACGGCCGATCACGGCCGTGGCGCGATCGCTGTTGGCGAGTGCGTTGAAGGTCGCGTTGGCGCCGATCTCGCGGCGAACGGGCCCGTTAATGATGACCAGCACCGCACATCCGCCGGTGCTCGACGTCGTGCCGTGCAGCAGGAATTCGTCCTTCATCATCGCGGCCCAGGCGGTGGCCACGACGGGGAAATGCATCGGCAGGCAGCCCGCCATCACGGCGTTGATGGCGAGCTTTTCCGCCGTGATCGGCTGTTCGCGCACCGGCTCGATGCCGATCAGCTGATCGGGCGGCACCAGTGCCCAGTCGAGACAGGCCTCGACTGCGTCATGAGTCGGCGGCACCACGGGCAGGCCATCGGTCCAGCCGTTGCTGTGGAACAGCTCTTGCGCGGCGGCAAAATCGCCAACGTCGTAGACCTTTGAGGTCAGCGCGGGCCGGTTCGAGAGCATCTAGACCTCTTGTTCGTCAAAGGCGCGCTTGAGGAGCGGCGTAAGCGCGAATACCGCGACGCCCGCAGCCGCCGCAATGGCGGCGAGCATCAAAAAGAAATGCGGCTTGGTCATGCTGCTCCAGAAGCCGCCGAGCCAGCCGCCGAGGACGTCGCCCGGAAAGGTCGCGGCGAGCCACAGTCCCATCATGAGCGAAAGCATGCGCGTCGGCGAGAACCGCGAGATCAGCGCGAGGCCGACCGGCGCGAGGTGGAGTTCACCGATCGTGCCGACGAAGAAATAGCCAACCACCCAGAGCGGGCTCGCCTTTTCGGCCACATCGGAGTTCATGGCCGCGCCCGCGACCAGCACAAGGTTCGCAATTGCGACGCACAAGAACGCGAATGCGATCTTGCCGACGTCCGAAGGCTCATGGCCGAACCGCGCCAGCAGCGCCCACGCCTTGATGACGATCGGCGTGAGGATGAAGATCATCAGCGGATTGAGGGCGAGGAACCAGGTGGCGGGGATCTCGCGCGTCCACGTGCCGAACGTCACGGTGCGGTCAGTGAAGTCGTTCGCCCACAGTGGCAGCGTGATGCTCTGCTGGTCCCACGTCGCCCAGAAGAACGCGACCAGCGCGAAGATGCAGAGGAGGCCGATGATGGTGTGCTTCTCGCCCGGCTTGAGCGGCGCGTGGGCGGCTGCGGCCTGTTGCGCCTCGGCGCGCTCGCGGTGCAGCTCGTCGGGCGGAAGCCAGCGCATGCCGTGCACATAGATCGCCGTCGCGACCAGCATGCCGACGCCGGCAGCCGTGAAGCCGTAATGCGGGCTGTAGGCTTCGCCGAGCGTGCCGCAGACGAGCGGCGCCAGGAACGCCCCGATATTGATGCCGAGATAGTAAATCGAGTAGGCGCGCACGCGCCGGTCGTCGTCCGGTCCATAAAGCGAGCCGACCTGTGTCGAGACGTTGGGCTTGAACGCGCCCATACCCAGAATGAGCAGCCCGAGCGCGAAGAAAAGCATCGCCTCGGACGCCATCAGGAAATGGCCGGCCGCCATCAGCAATGCGCCGATCACCGCGGTGATGCGCTGGCCTACGTAACGGTCCGCGATGTAGCCGCCGAGAACCGGCGTGAAATAGGCGAGCCCGGTGTAGAGGCCGATCAGCTGCGCGGCGAACGGCTGCGCGTCGAGCGGGCCGAACACGCGCTCCATCGCGCCCTTCACGGCCGCATAGCCGATGATGGTTTCGACATGGCCCGGCAACAGCAGGTATTTCACCAGATAGAGCGTCAGCAGCGAGGCCATGCCGTAGTAGGAGAAGCGCTCCCACATTTCGGTCGCGAACAGGACGCTCAGGCCGCGCGGATGGCCGAACAAGTCCGGCCCCGGGGGCTTG
>JAXDNZ010000312.1:0-9845 GCA_034669185.1 Hyphomicrobiales bacterium | reverse complement strand
GGACCGGGTCCGCGCAGGCAGAGTGGAATGAGGTCGGGACGCTCGAGGGCATTCAAAAGATTGCGGACGAATTTCGCCTCTTGTCCTCCGAGCGCGATGTGACGGGCATCCCGCGTTTCATAGATCTGGTAGAAAGCGGCTCCGCCGGTGGTCCGCTCGTGCTTGGCGACCGGCTGGCGGCCTTCGGCCATGACGGGCCCCACGATATTGGCGCAGGCCGCCAGCATCGCGTCGTGCATCGCAATGTCGATGTAATCGCCGCGACCGGTGGTCTCCCGGCGGAACAGGGCCATCAGAACGGCGGCGAGACCCTGCAGCGCGCTCAGTTGATCGGCGATCGGAATCGCCGGGATGACCGGCTTGTCGTCATTGCCGAGGGTCATGCTGAGCGCGCCGCTCACGGCCTCGATGGCGAGGTCGTGCGCCGGGCGATGGCGATAGGCACCTTGATGCCCGAAAGCGCTGATCGAGCAATAGACAAGGCCGTGATTGCGCGCACTCAAGGCTTCGTATGAGAGGCCGAGGCGGTCGGCGACGCCGGGACGGAACGTTTCGACAAACACGTCGGCTGTATCGCAGAGAGCGAGCAGGCGCTCGCGCTGCTCGGGCACTTTGAGATCGAGGACGACGCTCTTCTTGCCGCGATTTAAGTTGCGGAAGAACACGGTCGTCGGCCCGTCCGACGGGCCGATATGGCGGCCGGGGTCGCCTTCCCCTGGCTGCTCGATCTTGATCACCTCCGCGCCATGGTCGGCGAGGGTCATCGTCAGGTAGGGGCCCGGCAGAAACGACGAAAGATCGACAACGCGCAGGCCTTGAAGCTTCATGCCGGCTACCGCGTCATCGCTGCTGGCGGCGCGCCGCGTGCACTGCCGAACAGGGCATCGTTGTCTGCTCCGAGCGCCGGAGCCGCGACCTGCTCCGGCCGCTGCCCGTCGATCTTGAGTGGATTGCCCAGGACCCGAAAATCAGCGCGGTCCGCGGTCGGCACGTTGCGGACCATTCCGGTCGCCCGCGGAAAGTCGGCGTCGAGTGCTTCATCCATCTCGTAGACCGGAGCGACCGGCAGCAGGCCCGCGAACGCTCGTATCCATTCGCGCGTCGGGCGTGTCCGCAGTTCGCTGTCCAGCACGTCGGTTAGCGCCTCGCGGTTTTTTCGACGCAGCGCTTGCGTGGCAAAGCGCGCGTCCACTTTCAGGTCCGGCCGGCCAAGCGCATGCACAAAGTTGCTCCAGAACTTGTCGGTCATGCACATGATGAAAATCCAGCCGTCCGCGGTCGGGAAGGTCTGGACCGGCGCGACGGAAAGATGCGCGCTGCGCGGCTGCCGACGTGAGGCATCACGCTCGTTCAGGTACCACACCGCCGCATAGCTGAGCTGATGCATCGCGACATCGAAAAGGCAGGTATCGACATCACAGCCGACCCCGGTCTTCTGCGCACGCAGGATGCAGGCGAGCAAGCCGGTCGCACCGGTGGCACCGGTCATGAAGTCGACCATAGACGCTCCGACGCGCGTCGGCGGTCCGCCGGGCTCGCCGGTCAAGCCCATCACGCCGGCTTCCGCCTGCATCAGGAAATCGTAACCCGGCCAGCTCTTGCGTTCGTTATCGCGTCCGTAGGCCGAGATGTGCAGGCAGACGATCTTCGGATTGAGGTGCTTGAGGCTTGCATACTCGAGCCCGAGTTTTTCCGGCTGGTCGCCACGCAGATTGTTCATCACGGCATCGGCGCTCTTGACGAGCTGCTCGAAGCCGGCGCGGCCTTCGGCGGTCTTGATGTCGAGCGCGACACTCTTTTTATTCATGTTCCAGGTCTGGAAATATTGGCTGTCGCCATTCGCCAGCATGTGCGGACCGACATGGCGCGCAGCGTCACCGCCGGTCGCGGCGTTCTCGATCTTGATCACCTCCGCGCCGAGATCGGCGAGCAGCATCGACGCATAGGGGCCGGCGCCGAACTGCTCGAAAGTGAGGACGCGGACGCCTTCGAGCGGCTTCATGTGCCGGCGCTCCGCTTTAGCCACTGCCGCGCGATGATCAGGCGCTGCATTTCATTGGTGCCTTCGCCGATGCAGGTCAGTGGGGCGTCGCGGTACAGGCGCTCGATGTCGTATTCCTTCGAATAGCCGTAGGCGCCGTGGATGCGCAGCGACTCGGTGCTGTTCTCAAGTGCAGCTTCGGAGGCGAAGTATTTCGCCATGCCGGCTTCCATATCGCATCGCTCCCCGCGGTCGAAGGCGCCGGCAGCGTCGAGCGTCAGCAGGCGTGCGGCGCGGGCGCGCGTTGCCATCTCGCCGAGCTTGAGCGCGATCGCCTGATGCTCCGCGATCGGCTTGCCGAAGGTGCGGCGGACTTGTGCGTATTCGGTTGCGAGCCGCAGCGCGCCTTCCGCGATCCCGACCCCGCGCGCCGCGACGTTGATGCGTCCGAGCTCCAGGCCGCCGGTCGCCTGATAGAAGCCTTGGCCCTCGACCTCGCCGATCAAGTGGTCGGCCGGGACGCGATAGTCCTCGAAAATCAGTTCGGCTGAATCGATCGACTTGTAACCGAGCTTTTCCAGCTTGCGTCCCACCCGCAAGCCTGCCTGCTTCGGCGCGATGAAGAGACTCATCCCCTTGTGCCGCGGCTCGGCCTGCGGATCGGTTTTCACCAGCAGCGCGAAGCAGGAGCCTTCGATGCCGTTGGAGATCCAGGTCTTGGTGCCGTTGATCAGGTAGTGATCGCCGTCGCGCCGCGCCGTCATGCGGATGCCTTGCAGATCGGTCCCCGCGTCGGGCTCGGTCAGCGCCAGTCCCCCGCGAATCTCTCCGCTCGCAAGACCGGGCAACCAGCGCAGCTTCTGCGCCTCCGTGCCGAACTTTTCGATCGCGAGAGCCAGCATCAGGTGCGAATTGAAGATACCGGTGATGGCCATCCAGACCGCGGAAATGCGCATGACGATTTCCGCGTAAGCGGTAGCCGGCAGGCCCAGGCCGCCGTATTCGACCCCGACGGTCGCACCGAACAGGCCGAATTCCTGCATCTGCGCGACGATCGTCGCGGGCCAGCGATCCGCGTGGTCGTGCTCCTTCACGACCGGTTTCACGTCGCGCTCCAGCCACCGGTCGATCGTCGCCAGGAGGTGGGCCCGGTCTTCCTCGTCCCAGGCGTCCTTGCGGCTTATGATGTTCATTCGAGGCCCTCGGCTGACCCTCGCATCTCGTTGTTCGTACAAGATACGGCATCGTCGGCCCGCAAGATATCAAGCTTGCGCGCTACCGTCTTCCAGCAGCGATCAGGGCGGCGCCGCGGCAGCGGCAATCGGACGGCTCAGCCGACCAGCACGTTCTTGAACTGCCACGGGTCGTCGCGATCGAGGTCCTCAGGAAAGAGCCCCGGACGGCCCGCGAGCGGCGTCCAGTCGGTGTAGGCACCGAACACATCGCCGAGATACGGCCGCTGGATGTCGAGACAGCGACGGAAATCCAGTTCGTCGGCTTCCACGACGCCGCGGTCCGGGTTCTCCAGCATCCACACGACGCCGGCGAGCACCGCGGACGTCACTTGCAGGCCGGTCGCGTTCTGGTAGGGCGCAAGCTCCCGCGTCTGCTCGATCGAAAGGGACGAGCCATACCAGTACGCGTTCCTGGCATGGCCGTAGAGGAGCACACCCAACTCGTCGACCCCATCGACGATCTCGTTCTCGTCGAGGATCTTCCACTCGGCCTGGCGCGCCCAGGCGGCGCCCGCCATCTCGTGCAGCGACAGCACGGCGTCGTCGCACGGGTGATACGCATAGTGGCAGGTCGGCCGGTACACGGCCTGGCCGTTCTCGCGCAGCGTGAAGTAGTCGGCGATCGAGATCGACTCGTTGTGCGTCACCAGAAAGCCGTGCTGGGCCTGCGCGGTCGGCGTCCAGGAGCGCACGCGCGTGCCGGCGCCCGGGCGCTTCAGATAGATCGCGGCATCGCAACCGAAGTCATGACGCGCAGCGCCCGGCGGCATCGCCTTCTCGTGCGTGCCCCAGCCGAGCTCGGACGGCTGCAGCCCTTCCGAGCAGAAGCCCTCGACCGACCACGTATTGATGAACACGCCGCGCGGCTTGGGATCGCGCGCGCGCTGCGTGTCGCGTTCGGCGATGTGGATACCCTTCACGCCGAGCCGCCGCATCAGGGAGCCCCACGCCTCGCGGGTCTTCGGCTCGGTCACGCTGACGCCGGTGTCGCGCGCGATGTCGAGCAATGCTTGCTTCACCATCCACGACACCATGCCGGGATTGGCACCGCAGCAGCTCACCGCGGTCACGCCGCCGGGACGCCGCCGGCGCACGTCGAGCACCCCTTCGCGCAGCGCGTAGTTGGAGCGCTCCGAGATCGAAGCGCTGGCGTTGGTGTAGAGGCCCGGCCACGGCTCGCACACCGTATCGATGTAGAAGGCGTCGATGTCCTTGCAGAAGTCCATCAGGTCGGCCGACGAGGTATCGACCGACAGGTTGATGATCATGCCGCGGCCGGGTCCACCGGTGAGCAGCGGGGTCAGCACCTCGCGGTAGTTCTCCCTGGTGATCGCGATCTTCTCGAAGCGCAGCTTGCGCTCGTCGAGCAGGGCGCGATCGGTGTCGACCGGGTCGAGCACGATGAACTTCGAACGGTCGAAGCCGATGTGGCGCTCGAGCAGCGGCAGCACGCCGCGTCCGATCGAGCCGAAACCGATCATCACGATCGGTCCGGCGAATTGTGCGTGCAAGACGTGGCCTTCGGTCATGCGGGTCACAGCGTTCATATCAGTCACTCCAAGGCAAGAGGGCTCAGGCGGCGAGCGGCGCGGGATTCGCGCCGGTGAGGAAGTCGGGCAGGCCCTTCGGCAGGTGGTCGCCGGTCGCGCGGACGAGGCCGCGCGCGCCGTCGAGTGTGCCCGCTGTCAGCTCCAGGCCGAGGAAGCGCTCGGGCTCGAACGGACCGGGCAGGCGCAGCGTGCCGGTCTTGTCTGTCGAGAAGCCGAAGCGGCCATAGTACGGCGCGTCGCCGACCAGCAGGATAGCCGCGTGACCGAGACGGCGTGCTTCGCGCAGCGCGCGCTGCATCAGCGCCGTGCCGATGCCGCGATTGCGCGCGTCGGCGGCGACGGCGAGAGGGCCGAGCAGCAGGGCAGGGCGACCCACACCGGCGCTGACGTTCCAGAGCCGTGCGGTGCCGACGAGGCCGCCGTTCTCGACCGCGGCGAACGACAGGCCATCGGCCGCGAAGCGTCCCTCGCGCAGGCGCTCGGACGCCTTGGCGAAACGCGCCGGCCCGAACGCTGCGTCGAGCAGGCGCTCGCGCGCCGCGATGTCGGTCGAGCGTTCGTTGCGAATCGTCACCATGACCAACTCCTCTATGGTCGGCAGGAACCCATCACCGCTCATTCCCGCGAAGGCGGGAATCAGGCGGGCTCAAAGGTTGGGCCCCCGCTTTCGCGGGGACGGAGCGGAGCTAGATGTGGACCGTCTTCAGCGGCGCGAAGCCGTTGAAGGCCACCGACGAGTAGGTCGCCGTATAGGCGCCGGTGCCCTCGATCAGCACCTTGTCGCCGATCTCCAGGCTCACCGGCAGCAGATACGGCTGCTTCTCGTAGAGCACGTCGGCCGAGTCGCAGGTCGGGCCGGCGATCACGCACGGGGCGAGTTCGTCCCCGTCCCGCGGCGTCTTGATCGGATAGCGGATGGATTCGTCCATCGTCTCGGCGAGGCCGCCGAACTTGCCGATGTCGAGATAGACCCAGCGCACGTCGTCCTCGTTGCTCTTCTTGGAGACGAGCACGACCTCGGCCTCGATGATGCCGGCATTGCCGACCATGCCGCGGCCCGGCTCGATGATGGTCTCCGGGATCGCATTGCCGAAATGCTTGCGCAGCGCGCGGAAGATCGCCGTGCCGTAGGTCTTCACCGTCGGCACGTTCTTCAGGTACTTGGTCGGGAAGCCGCCGCCGAGGTTGACCATCGACAGGCTGATCCCGCGCTCGCCGCACTCGCGGAACACCGCCGCCGCGGATGCGAGCGCGCGGTCCCAGGCATGCTGGTTGCGCTGTTGCGAACCGACATGGAACGACACGCCATAGGCCTCGAGGCCGAGCCGGTGCGCGTGCTCAAGCACGTCCACCGCCATTGAGGGCTCGCAGCCGAACTTGCGCGACAGCGGCCATTCGGCGCCCGCGCAGTCGAACAGGAAGCGGCAGAACACGCGGGCGCCAGGGGCCGCGCGGGCGACCTTCTCGACCTCGGCTTGGCAATCGACCGCGAAGGTTCGTACGCCGAGCGCATAAGCGCGCGCGATGTCGCGCTCCTTCTTGATCGTGTTGCCGTAGGAGATGCGGTCCGCAGGCGCGCCTGCAGCGAGCACCATCTCGATTTCGGGAACCGAGGCGATGTCGAAGCACGAGCCAAGTCTGGCGAGCAGCGCCAGCACCTCAGGCGCCGGATTCGCCTTCACGGCGTAGAAGACGCGCGTGTCGGGCAAAGCCTTCGCAAAGGCCTGATAGTTGTCGCGGACGACGTCGAGGTCGACCACGAGGCAGGGCTCGGTGTCGTTGCCGTCTGCGCGGCGATTGCGCAGGTAGTCGCGGATGCGAGCGGTCACGGGCGCTCTCCTCCCCTAAGGCTCAACAGGCCGCACGGCGGCCTTGGTTGCGGTTCGGGCGATGCGCTTGCGCGCCACGCCCGGCGTCAGCGGATGAGGAGACTTCGTGTGGCCGTGCGATGGAGACACGACGGACGCGAAGGGTTCTTCACCCGGCGATGCTGCCTTGGATTGGAGCGGGAGACCCGTTCCGCACTGCTGGCAAGGATGGACAAGCCTCTACGGTGTCGACCTTTGGAGGGCCGACGAGACCAAAGAAGCCCGCTCCGTCGTTGCTTTAAGCCGCGACCCCCGCTGAGCACGGGGTGTGCCGGTTTCGCCTCCGGCTATCGGTTGCATGGTTGAGGAAGTTAGATCTTCTTCCCCAGGCGGCTGTCCGGCCTCTTGTCCGGATGCCCACCAACCGACTCACGGCCACAGGCACGTGCGAAATTGGGCAATACGCGAGGTAGTGGTGTTCGCCGTGGATTGCAAGATTTTTTTCGGCAGCGACGAAAGAAAATGGTGGGCTCGCCGCGTGTCGCGCGACTCAGCGCGACGCGACGACGCCTGGAGCGTGGTGGCTGCGCCGGCCGTATTCTGAGTTTATGATGTATTAAGACACAACACGCCGACGGGAGGCACTCATGACGAACCGCTTCATCAATCCGCCCACCATCTCGAAGCCGCCGGGCTACACCCACGTCGTCGAGATCACCGCGCCCGGACGCATCGTCTACATCGCGGGGCAGCTCGGCTTCACCGTCGACGGCAAGATGCCGGAGGATTTCCGCGGCCAGACCAGCCAGGCCTTCGAGAACCTCAAGAACGCGCTCGCGGCCGTCGGCGCCGGGTTCAAGGACGTGGTCAAGATCAACAACTACATCGTCGACATCCCGGCCAACATCGCGATCTTCCGCGAGGTGCGCGACCAGTATCTCAACATGGCGGCGCCGCCCGCCAGCACCGCGATTGGCGTGCCGGCGCTGGCGCGGCCCGGGGCGCTGTTCGAGATCGAGGCGATCGTTGCGCTGTAGAGTTTCGTCCACCACCTTGAAATGAGCTCCGCTCATTCCCGCGAAAGCGGGAATCCGAGGCCAAGAACCGGGTCCCCGCTTTCGCGTGGACGAGCGGAGTGCGGATTGCCTACTGCGCCAGATAGCCGCCGTCGACCGCGATCGCGTGGCCCGTGGTCATCGAGGACGCAGGACTTGCGAGGAACAGGATCGCCGCCGCGACCTCCTCCGGCTCGACCAGACGACCCATCGGCGTGACGGCTTCGATCGCGCCGACGAGCTCGGGCTTTGCCAGCACCGGCGCGATGAAGCCGGTGCGCACCCAGGCCGGCGCGACCGCGTTGACCCGGATGTTGTCCTTCGCCCATTCGATCGCCAGCGCGCGGGTCATATTCACGACCGCGCCCTTGCTCGCCTGGTAGGAGATGTTGGGATAGAGCCCGCCGCCCGAGAATCCCATGATCGAGGCGAGGTTGACGATTGCCCCGCCACGTTTCCCGGCCAGCATGTGGCGTGCCGCGGCGCGCGAACACAGGAAGACCGCAGTCTGGTTCACCGCGATCACGCTGTCCCATTCGGCCTTGGAAAGCTCGATCGTGGCTTTCCGGATCGAGGCGCCGGCATTGTTGACGAGCACGTCGAGGCGGCCGGTGCGTGCAACGAGCGCGTCGAAGAAACGATTGACATCGGCTTCGCTCGTCACGTCGAGTGCGTGCGCCTCCGCGTTGCCGATCGCATCTGCGGCACGCTTCGCCTCATCGGCGTCGCGGTCGACAAGTACGGCATGCGCGCCCGCGGCCACGAACGCTTCCGCCGTCGCGCGGCCGATTCCGCGTGCGCCGCCGGTGATGACGGCAACCTGGCCGTCGAGGCGAAAGCGATCGAGCACTGAAGCCATCTGGTTCCTCCCGGGCGGTGCATGTTTGAGGCCTTGCGCGCGCCGCGTTCGGGCCGATACTGCGGGCAGAAGCGTGCAGCCGCAATCGGGAGAGCGTCATCGTGTTCAAGGATGGGTTGCTGAAAGATCAGCGCATTCTCGTCACCGGGGGCGGGACCGGCCTCGGCAAGGAGATGGCGGCGCGGTTCGTCGAGCTCGGCGCCGAGGTCATCATCTGCGGGCGGCGCAAGTCGGTGTGCGACGCGACCGCTGTTGAACTGGCCGACATATACGGCGGGCAGGTCACGAGCTACGGCGTCGACATCCGCAATCCGGCCGCGGTCGAGGAGATGGTCGAGGACATTTTCCGCTCGGCGCCGCTCACCGGGTTGGTCAACAATGCGGCCGGCAATTTCATCTCGCGCACGGAGGACCTTTCGCCGAAGGGCTTCGACGCGGTGGCCAATATCGTGATGCACGGCACGTTCTATGTGACGCATGCGGTGGGCAAGCGCTGGATCGCCGCCAAGCAGAGGGGCAGCGTCGTCTCGATCGTCGTGACGTGGATCTTCAACAGCGGGCCGTTCGTGGTGCCGTCCGCGATGAGCAAATCCGCCGTCGCCACGATGACGCGCTCGCTCGCGGTCGAATGGGGCCGCTACGGCATCCGTCTCAATGCGATCGCGCCCGGCGTGTTTCCGACGGAAGGCGCGAGCAAGCGGCTCAGTCCCGGTGAGGAACCCGGCGCTCGCGCCAAGAAAGCCAATCCGATGGGACGCGTCGGCCGAATGGACGAATTGCAGAACCTCGCGACCTTCCTCCTCGCCGACGGCTGCGAGTGGCTCAACGGCGAGACGATCACGGTCGACGGCGGACAGCACCTGGTTTCGGCCGGCGGCTTCTACGATTTGCGTGAATGGGACGACGAGAAGTGGCGCGCGGCGCGCGGCGCGATCCGCGCGCAGAACGACAAGGATCGCGCTGCACGCGGGCCGTGAACGAACTGGGTCTCGATATCTATCTGGCGTTTCTCGGCGACCAGCCATAAGCCTTGGCGCAGGCGCCGCCCATCAGCATGGCCCGCTCGGTGTCGCTCAAGCGATCGGTTTCAAGGAACGGCTTCACGGCCTGCTCGTAATTCACGACCGCGAACGCACGCGTCCAGTCGGTGCCCCACAGGCAGCGATCGAAGCCCCAGGCATCGAACACGCGGGCCAGCGGATCCCAAATGTCCGGGAAGGGATACGGTTCGTGCGACAGCGTGCAGGCGCCGCTCACCTTGATGACGGCGTTGGAGCGCTTCGCGAGGTCGAGCACCTTGGGGAGATCGGCCCAAGGGTTCGGGGGCGCGGGCGGCGTGCGGGGCTGAAGGATTGCG
>JAXDNZ010000311.1:0-3591 GCA_034669185.1 Hyphomicrobiales bacterium | reverse complement strand
CCGCGTGGGCACGGCGCTTCGCGCCTTTGCCCACCCTACAAGGGATCACAGCACCGGCGGCCGATTCAGCCCGAAGTGCCCGAGCAGTTCGACAAAGGCCTTCAGCCGCTCGCGCCGGTAGGCGTCGACGTCCAGCGACTCATAGTTCAAAAAACCGGCGCCAGTTTTCAGGCCGATGCGGCCATCCGCCATGTTGCGCTCGATGATGGCGGGCGCGGCGTAGCGCTCGCTGCCGAGCGCGCCGGTCAGATAGCGGCTCGCGTAATAGAGAATGTCGCCGCCGCCCCAGTCGATGAATTCCAGCATGCCAAGCACCGCAAAGCGGAAGCCGAAACCGTAACGGATCGCCTTGTCGATATCCTCGGCACTGGCGACACCTTCCTCGGCCATGCGCGCGGCCTCGTTCATGGCCAGCGCCTGGATGCGCGGCACGATGTAGCCCGGACGCGCCGCGCATACGACCGGCACCTTGCCGACGCCTTCGAGCAGTGCCTTCACGTGCGTGGTGATGGCGGGGTCGGTGTGCTTGCCGGGGGAGAGCTCAACCAGAGGCACGAGGAACGCCGGGTTGAGCCAGTGCGCGTTGAGGAAACGTTCGGGGCGATCGACCGCTACGGACAGATCGTCGACCAGGATCGTCGATGTGGTCGAGGCGATGATCGGCTTTGGTCCGGCAAGCTTCGAGCAGCGCGCCAGCGCCTCGCGCTTGAGCTCAAGCACCTCCGGCACGCCTTCGAAGATGATCGCGGCCGACGAGAGCGCGGCTTGCGCTCCGCTTTCGGGGATAACCGAGACGCGTGCCGTCAGGGTTTCGACGGCGGCGGGATCGAACAGGCCGAAACCGGCGAGCGTGCCGAGCACATTGCGCACCTCGCTCAACGCATCATCGGCGAGCTTCTGGAACGCTCCGTCGTCACGGGGCTTGAAGTCGACCAACGCAACCTTGTGGCCCGCATAGGCGAACACGACCGCGATGCCGCGCCCCATGCGCCCCGCGCCGAGACAGGCCACGGGTTCCCTCACGGCAATCCCTCGGCCAGCATGCTCTGCAATGCCGCGCGATCAAGCCCGCCAAGCCCGAGCGATGCCAACGTCCGTCCCGTCTGTAAGAAATCCTCGCCGCAGATCGTGCCGCCGATCGCCAGGAACGCGCGCGCGAGTGGCGTCGGGACGCCGGCAAGCTCGCCGCACGAGACGAGAAACGACAGACCGATCCGCACGTCCTCCAGCATGTAGCGATGCTGCGTCAGCACGATGTGCTCGCGCCAGTCGCCGCTGTCGGTGAGCTTGTCGTGCGAACCGCGGCCGTACATCCACTCCTCGCCTTCGCGTGCATAGTGATCGGCGAGCGGGAAGTGCGGCGCGCCGTAGCCGAGCGCCTCGCGCACCGCGATCCGTTCCGCGTCGAGCGCGTCCGTGACACGGCGCACGGCCGGCTGGGTGCCTTCCCGGTGGATATCCCAGCGCTCGAAATGTTCGAGCGGCGCGGCGTTCATCGTGATCAGCGGCGGATGGATGATCGGCCCGGCATTCATCAGCGCGCCGGAGAGCGCGTCGCCGCAGTCCTCGATCACGCCGGGAAACGCGCGGCCGATCAGCGCGAGCGCATGATCCTTCAGCCGCAGCGGCAACAGGCCGGTCGGCAGGCGCTTCGCCCGGATCGTGATCGCGACCTCATGTGGCCCATGCTTGCGCGTCAGCCACGGCAGCGTACCGGTCTCGGCAAACGCGACATCGGCGCGGTTGCCGGCATCGTGTTTCGCCTTGGCGAAAATATAAGAGCCGAACGTGCCGGGGGGCAGAAACACGACCTGCCCATCGACAAGATGCGGCGCGAGTGCGCACGCGATGTCGGACTGCGCGGTCGCGGGGACAGGGCACAGGATCAGCGCCGCATCGCGCACCGCTTCGGCGATGTCGTTCGTGATCAGCGACAGCTTCGCCTCGTGCCGCCCGCGAAAGTCCTTCACGGTGATCGTGCCGCCGGCCGCGTTGTGTGCCGCAATGGCCGCGCGGTCGCGCCGCCATAGGCGCACATCATGGCCGGCCAGTGTGAAGTCGCCCGCCGCCGCAAACGAGCCGTTGCCACCGCCGAGCACCGCGACGCGCATGCTCCGGCCGCTCCCACCTCCGTTTACCGGGGAGGGTGGGGGAGGCGGCGACATCAGGTTCCCCCTCCCGACGCGCTTCGCGCGTCGACCTCCCCCGCAGGCGGGGGAAGGGAAGAAGAGAGACGTTCGCGCAGCATGAAATGCTGCACCTTGCCCATCGCGTTGCGCGGCAGGCTTTCGACGAAGGTGTATTCGCGCGGCACCTTGAAACGCGCGAGTTGCGTCAGCAGATGCGCTTCGAGCGCGCGTGCATCGACCGAGCAGCCCGCCCGCCGCACCACATAGGCGACCGGCACCTCCTGCCATTTCGGATCGGCGCGGCCGATCACTGCACTCTCGGCGACCTCCGGATGCGCGGCGAGTACCCGCTCGATCTCGGCCGGATAGATGTTCTCGCCGCCCGAGATGATCATGTTCTTCTTGCGGTCGCGGATGAAGAAATGCCCGTCGCTGTCGCGCGTGCCGATGTCGCCAGAATGATACCAGCCCGCGCGCAACGCCTCCTGCGTCGCGGCCGCGTCGCCCCAATATTCGAAGAAAACGTTCGGCCCGCGCACCACGACTTCGCCTTCGAGGCCCGGCGCGGCTTCGGCGCCCGCATCGTCCACCACGCGCGCCTCGCACACCAAGCCGGGCAGTCCCGTCGACCCCGCGCGCTGGTCGCCGCCGACGCGCGTGTAGACCGCAATCGGGCATGTCTCGGTCGAGCCGTAGACCTGCAGTACGGGCACGCCGCGCATCGTGAACGCATCCACAAGACCCTGCGGCACCTGCGTCGAGCCGGTGGTGAGCGCACGCAGGCAGCTGATGTCGGTTGCGGGCCAATACGGATGCTCGATCACCGCCTGCATGGTTGCCGGCACCAGCACAGTCAACGTCGGCGCGTCACGGGTGAACGCATCGAGCGTCGAGTCGGGTGCGAAGCGCGGATGCAGCGTGACGGTTGCGCCGATTTGGAGTGCAGGCGTGGTCTGGATGTTCAGCCCGCCGACATGAAACAGCGGCAGCACGCTCAGCACGTGATCGGCCGCTGTCATGTCGTGCATGTGCTGGCTCATCACGGCGTTCCAGACCAGCGCCTCCTGACGCAGCACCGCGCCCTTCGGTCGGCCCGTGGTCCCTGAGGTGTAGACGATCAGCAGCGGTGATGAGAGATCGGCATGCAGATTGCGGCCGTCGCCGCTTCCGGCGGCGAGCAGTCCGTCGAACGAGGCGCTGCCTTCAAAATCGAGGCCGACGATGCGGGCGTCGGGCAGTTCTTGCTTCAACGGTTCGATGACGGCGGCGAACCCTTTCTCGAGCACCAGCGCTTTCACGGCCGCGTCGGTGAGAATGAATGCCTGCTCCGGCACAGCGAGCCGCCAGTTGAGCGGGACCAGCATCGCGCCAAGCCGGGCGCAGGCATAAAGCAGCACCAGATAGTCGGGATGATTGAGGCTGAGGATCGCGACGCGATCGCCGCGTCCGACGCCCAGTTCCG
>JAXDNZ010000310.1:0-5452 GCA_034669185.1 Hyphomicrobiales bacterium | reverse complement strand
TCATGCATCCAGCCGCATCGGCAGGCCGGCGCGAAGCATGTGTTCCTTGGCCTGGCGCACCGTGTATTCGCCGAAGTGGAAGATCGAGGCCGCGAGCACGGCGGTCGCGTGGCCGTCGCGGATCCCGGCGACCAGATGGTCGAGATCGCCGACGCCGCCGGACGCGATCACCGGCACCGTGACGGCATCCGCGACAGCGCGGGTCAGCGCGATGTCGAAACCCTGCCGGGTGCCGTCGCGGTCCATCGAGGTGAGCAGGATCTCGCCCGCGCCCAGCGCCACGACCTCGCGTGCGTATGCGATCGCGTCGATCCCGGTCGGATTGCGGCCACCATGGGTGAAGATCTCCCAGCGGTCGCCCTCACCCGACTTCGACACTTTCTTCGCGTCGATCGCCACCACGATGCACTGACCGCCGAACTTCTCCGCCGCCTCCTTGACGAAGGCGCGCCGGACGACCGCCGCGGTGTGGCTCGACACCTTGTCGGCGCCGGAGCTGAGCAGCTGGCGGATGTCCTCGATGGTGCGCACGCCGCCGCCGACGGTGAGCGGCATGAAGCAGGCTTCGGCGGTGCGCGTCACCACATCGAGGATCGTGTCGCGGTTCTCGTGGCTCGCCGTGATGTCGAGAAAGCAGAGCTCGTCGGCGCCCGCCGCATCATAGGCGATCGCGGCCTCGACCGGATCGCCCGCGTCGCGCAGGTTGACGAAGTTGATGCCCTTGACGACGCGGCCGTTCTTCACGTCGAGGCAGGGAATGACGCGAACCTTGAACATCAGGCGGCTCGCGCGGACTTCAGCATCGCGATTGCGGTGGCCGGATCGAGCCGTCCGTCGTAAAGCGCGCGGCCCGCGATCGCGCCTTCAAGCTTGCGCGCATCCGGCCGCGTCATGCGCCGGATGTCCTCGATCGAGGCGAGGCCGCCGGACGCGACCACCGGAATGGAGATCGCCTCCGCAAGCGCGATGGTCGCGTCCCAGTTGATGCCCTGCAGCATGCCGTCGCGCGCCACGTCAGTGTAGACGATCGCCGCGACGCCCGCGTCCTCGAAGCGCCGCGCGATGTCGAGCACGGAAAGCTGCGACTGCTCGGCCCAGCCCTCGACCGCGACCTTGCCGTCGCGCGCGTCGAGGCCGACCGCGATCCGGTTTGGATGTTTCTTCGCGGCGTCCTTCACCAGCGCCGGGTCGCGCACCGCCGCGGTGCCGATGATGACTCGGTTGACGCCCTTCTCGAGCCAGCCCTCGATCGTCTTCATGTCGCGGATACCGCCGCCAAGCTGCACGCACAGCCCGACGGTTTCGAGGATGCGCTCCACCGCCGTGACGTTCATCGGCTTGCCGGCGAATGCGCCGTCGAGATCGACGACGTGCAAGTGCCGGAAGCCCTGGGTCTCGAATGCATGCGCCTGCTGCGCCGGATCGCGGTTGAACACGGTCGCGCGCGCCATGTCGCCCTGTTCGAGGCGCACCGCCAGGCCGTCCTTGAGATCGATCGCCGGAAAGAGGATCACGGCCGACAAACTCCGGCGCCACCTCCCCCTGGAGGGGGGAGGTCGGCGACCCCGGACTTTATCCGGGGGAGCCGGGAGGGGGTGCATCGCGTCAGCGAAAAAGCCACCCCACCCCGACGCCTTCGGCGTCGACCCACCCCCTGCGGGGGAGGGTAAAGAAGAAGTCGCGCCATCACGGCTTCCATTTGAGGAAGTTGGCGATCAGCTTCAGCCCGAGCTGCTGGCTCTTCTCGGGGTGAAACTGGGTGCCCGCACAGGTGTCGCGCGCGACCATCGCGGTGACCGGGCCGCCATAGTCGGCCTCGGCCACAAGGCAATCGCGATCGGACGTCTTCAGGTGATAGGAGTGCACGAAATACCCGTGCAGGCCGGCCTGCCCAAGCGGGATGCCGTCGAGCAGCGGGTGCGGCCTCATCGCGTTGAGCGTATTCCAGCCCATGTGCGGGATCTTCAGGCCGGCGTCGTCCGGCGCGATGCGGTTCACCTCGCCGGGGATCCAGCCGAGTCCTTCGGTCACCTCGTATTCGCGCCCGCGCTCGGCCATGAGCTGCATGCCGACGCAGATGCCGAGGAACGGCCGGCCCTTTTGCCGCACGGTCTCGTTCAATGCATCGACCATGCCGGACACCGCGTCGAGCCCGCGCCGGCAATCCGCGAACGCGCCGACGCCAGGCAGCACCACGCGATCGGCCGCACGCACGCGTTCAGGATCGCGCGTCACCACGATCGGCTGGTCATGGCCGCTCTCGCGCGCCGCGCGCTCGAACGCCTTCGCGGCCGAGTGCAAATTGCCCGAGCCGTAATCGACGATTGCCACGGTCACGGCCGCGCTCCGGGCTGCGGGAACAGACCGATGATGTCGTTCGACGGCGCGGCCGGGGGCCGCATCACCGGCGGCGATGGGGGCGGCGGCGGCGCGGGCCGCTCCTCCGCGACCCAGCCGTCGAAGAAGCGTCGCTCGGCGTCCTCGAGATTGTCGCCGACCACCACGCCGAGATTGGAGAAGCCCCGGCGCGACAGCTTCCAGCGCCGCAGGCTCGAGGCCTCGATGCCGACGAGCAGCGCGATCAGGAACGCGATCCAGAAGCCCGCGCCCTCGATGCCGAGACGCCGCAGCCCAAAGGTGATCGCGCCGACGACAAGAAAGTAGGCGATGACCTCAAGCCACATGCGGTGCCGCAGCATCCACAGCGGCGCGAGCAGGAACGCCCAGAAGTGAAAGCCGTCGCGCACGAACTCGAACCGCGACGTGAGCGCGAGCGCGTCGTCGCGGCGGCGCTCGTTCCGCCGGGGCTCGTGAACCGTGTAGACGGACATGATCAACTCGCTTGTAGCCCGCATGAGCGCAGCGATATGCGGGTCAACTCTCATCGGGTCGTATCTTATCCCTCCCCCGAAGGGGGAGGGTGGCGAGCGAAGCGAGACCGGGTGGGGGCTTCAACCCCCATCGCACCGACCCCACCCGGCGGTCCTGCGGACCGCCACCCTCCCCGCTTCGCGGGGAGGGATGAAAAAGTCAGCCGCCGAGCGAGCCTTTCGTCGACGGAATCTCGCCCGCCGCGCGCGGATCGATCGCGACCGCCGTGCGCAGCGCGCGCGCCAGTCCCTTGAAGCACGACTCCGAGATATGGTGGTCGTTGGTGCCGTACAACGTCTCGACGTGCAGCGTGATGCCGGCATTCATCGCGAAAGCCTGGAACCACTCCTGCACCAGCTCGGTGTCGAACGTGCCGACCTTGTCGCGCCCGAACTCGGCCTTGAACACCAGGAACGGCCGCCCCGAAATGTCGAGCGCGACGCGCGTCAGCGCCTCGTCCATCGGCATGTGCACGCTGGCATAGCGCGTGATGCCCTTCATGTCGCCGAGCGCCTGCTTCACCGCCTGCCCGAGCGCGATGCCGACGTCTTCCGTGGTGTGGTGATGATCGATGTGCAGGTCGCCCTTCGCCTTGACGGTGATGTCGATGCGCGAGTGGCGCGCCAGCAGATCCAGCATGTGATCGAAGAAGCCGATGCCGGTCTCGATCCGGGACGCGCCGGTGCCGTCGAGGTTCACCTCGACCACGACGTCGGTCTCCTTGGTCTTGCGCTTCACCGTGGCGGTGCGCATGGAACGGCCCTCGAATGCGCGCGCCTTTTATCAGGGTCCGGAGGCGTTCGCCAATCCGGCACTGGCGGCGCGGTTGCGCGGCGTTTAGGCTCCGCGCCGACCCATACGGGAGGCTTGCCATGTCGGCACTCGCCAACGAGCGCGTCGCCTGGTTCAACGGCGAATTCATGCCCGAGCGCGAGGTGCGGATTCCGTTCCGCGACACGAGCTGGGTTTACGGCGACGGCTGTTTCGACATGACCCGCACGTTCGGGCATCGGCTGTTCAAGGTGAAGGAGCATGTCGAGCGCCTCTACCGCTCGCTGAAATATCTGCGCATCGATCCGGGCTTTGGGCCCGAGCGCATGGGCGCGCTGACCGAGGAGGTGTTCGAGCGCAATCGCCACCTGCTCGGGCCCGACGACGACTACTGGGTCGGCCAGCGCATCAGCCGCGGCGTGAAGGAGGTGCCGGGCGACAATCTCGATTATCACGGGCCGAACGTGGTGCTGGAATGCGCGCCGCTGCCGTTCGCAAAGCGCGCCAAGCTGTTCAAGCAGGGCATCCGTGTCATGGTGCCGTCGCAGCGCCGCGTGCCGCCCGACTCGCTCACCCCGCGCGCCAAGACGCACAACTACCTGAACCTGATCGTCGCCGACCAGGAGGTGCAGAGCATCGATCCGGAAGCCTGGGCGGTCCTGCTCGACGTCAACGGCAATCTGGCCGAGGGCCTCGGCTCGAACATCTTCATCGTGCGCGGCGATGAGGTCCTGACCCCGCGCGAAAAATTCGTGCTGCCGGGCGTCAGCCGCCAGACCGCGATCGATCTCGCGCGCCAGCAAGGATTGACGGTGCGCGAGACCGACCTCGACCTCTACGATGCCTACAACGCCGACGAGATCTTCCTCACCTCCACGTCGCTCTGCATCTGCCCGGTGACGAAGCTGAACGGTGTCGCGATCGGCCGCGAAGGTCAGGTGTGGGGACCGGTGACCAAGCGCATCGCCGACGCCTACCAGCGCTTCGTCGGCCATGACTTCGTCGGCCAGTACCTGAAGCGCTACGTCGAGGGCATGGAGGCGCGCGCGTTCTGAGGGGCGCGGCCTCTCCCCGCCGCGAGGGTGAGCCCACGCCCCGAATTTGTCTTCTCCCCTAGGCTGCGCACTCCCCAATCGGCCACATGGTGGGGATGATATGTGTTGCGGCCGGAGCCCCACCTGCCCCATCAGGACGCTTCCCGGCTTGACCGCAACAGTCGAGAGGCATCCAGACCTCAGACCGAGTGAAAATCCGGATCTGGCGGCGATAGCTTGTCAGTGCGGGCTCAAGCGATGCGAGATAGTCGGCATTAAAGAGCGTGTCCGGATAGCGTGCCGAGCCGTCGTAAATCGGGACACTAATCAATCCTCCGATTCCGGCGTCCTGTCGCTGCTGTGCTCGAACCAGTGCGCAGTAGATCGCGAGGCCCGATGACGGGCCGCAATCCAGTCCGAGCTCCTTCATTTCGAGGCATGCGGCAAAAGCAGCCGTCGACTCGATCGGCACGCTGGCATCTACAGCGGTTCGGCATGCCGAGTTGGGAACAAAGGACGTGTTTACGCCTTCAATGCGATGGCGGACCTGACCGCGGAGCGAGCGATCGCCACTTTGATAGAAGGGCTGAGAAACCCCGCCTGCGACCGCTGCATCCGCGATGCGAGTGTTAAATCCTCGCGATATGACCTCGCGACGAAACGTCACCGCGGTAGCGCCGGTGCCGAAGGTTACAACCGTCTCGTCGGGCGCCTTGCCGAAATGATGCTCGACGGCATCGAAATGCAGCCGCGCCATCGATCGACCAAGCGTGCGC
>JAXDNZ010000309.1:0-10271 GCA_034669185.1 Hyphomicrobiales bacterium | reverse complement strand
GATCGAGAAGATCACCGCGAGCGACGGTCGCGAGGCGCTGGTCGCCTACTCGCTCGGCAATTTCGTCTCCGGCCAGATCGGGCTGCCGCGCAAGTCGACCGCGATCCTGCTGCTCGGCCTGACGCCGGGCGCCAACCGCAAGCTCACCATGGCGGCGGTCGGCTGGATCCCGGTGTGGATGGTCTCGTCCGGTGGCTTCTATGCCGAGCCGACCGAACGCGCGCGCAGCGGTGAAGCCCGCGCGCACCACAATCACCTCGTCAAGATCCTGCCCGAAGGCAACATCCACCCCGCCGCCCTGCCCTACTGGCGCAATGGGACGTACCGGGCCTGAGCGGCGACGCGCCCGTTCCCACAACGCGACACTGCCGCTCCCGACTTCAGCATTGCGCGAACGGACGGAAGCAGCGATCAACGGTGCATGCCGGTCTTCACCCCGCACCAGGATGCCGCCCTGCAAGCGGTCGCCGCGTGGCTGAAGGAAAAGCCGGGCGAGCGCGCGCCGCAGCTGTTCCGCCTGTTCGGCTACGCCGGCACCGGCAAGACCACGCTCGCGAAACACATCGCAGCCAGCGTCGACGGCGAGGTGAAGTTCGCGGCGTTCACCGGCAAGGCCGCGCTGGTGATGCGCGCCAAGGGCTGCTACGGCGCCTCCACCATCCATAGTCTCATCTATCGCGCGCGCGAGAGCGGCGAGGAGACGCCGGACTTCGAACTGTGGGACGACGCCCCCGTCTCCAAGGCCGCGCTGATCGTGATCGACGAATGCTCGATGGTCGATGCCGAGCTCGGGCGCGACCTGATGTCGTTCGGCGTGCCGGTGCTGGTGCTGGGCGACCCCGCGCAGCTTCCGCCGATTCAAGGCGGCGGTTTCTTCACCGAAATCGAGCCGGACTCGATGCTCACCGAAGTGCACCGCCAGGCGCGCGACGACCCGATCGTGCGGCTCTCGATGCAGGTGCGCGCGGGCGAGCGGCTCGAACCCGGTGAGTACGGTGCAACCAGTGTCGTGCGTCGCGCCGATTTCGATCCGGCGCGCGCACTTCAAACCGATCAGATCCTGGTCGGACGGAACGCGACGCGGCGCGCCTACAACACGCGCTTGCGCGAGCGCCGCGGCTTTACCGACCCGCTCCCCGTCGCCGGCGACAAGCTCGTGTGCCTGCGGAATAACCGCCGCAAGGGCCTGTTCAATGGCGGCCTGTGGCAGGTCACCGAGCGCCCGACGACGCGGCGGCAGATCCTGCGGCTGCGGCTGAAGCCGGACGAAGGCGCGGGCGGCAAGGGCCTGAAGGTTTCAGTCCGTCCCGAATGCTTCACCGGCGGCATCGAAAAGCTCGAATGGCCCCAGCGCAAGAAATACGAGGAGTTCGACTACGGCTATGTGCTCACCGTGCACAAATCGCAGGGTTCGCAATGGGATGACGTGGTGCTGTTCGATGAATCCTTTGCGTTTCCCGACAGCCGCGAGCGCTGGCTCTATACCGGCATCACGCGCGCGGCGAAGCGCCTGACCGTCGTGGTGTGAAGTCGTCGTGGCCCTTTGGCAGGCTCGCGCAAATATTGCAGACTCGTGACAGTGCAAGTGCTACTATCATCGTTCCGCTTCATCGCCATGGGAGGAAGCCATGTCCCGTGCATTTGTGATTGCCACTCTGACCAGTGGATTTCTGGCGGCGTTTGCGTTCGTTCCGGCCTCGATCGCGCCGCCGGCCCTGTCGGGCCTTTCGAATGTCGCGCACGCGATCAACCTGAACACCAGCCGGTCGAACGTTAATCGCATGGGGGGCGGCCCGGGCAAGAAGGCCGGCAGTAATCGAATGGGCGGCGGCCCAGGCAAGTCGACCGGCAGTACCAACAAGGCTATCAACCTCAATACCAGCCGCTCCAATACGCCCTGACGTAAGACGCGCGGCTTGCGCCGCGCTACTTGCGCACCCGCGGCAACGGCGGCCGCGGCGCGCCCTCGACCGGGAAGAAGAACGCGTCCGGCGTGGTGGCGGCGGGCTTGGGCGCAAGCGGCGGCGCAACGACCCCCTGATTGACGGCGGCAGGCGCACGCACCTGCGAGAACTCCTGCCCTGCGAGCGCGTCGAGATCGGCGATCTCCTCGTGACGCGAGCGCGCGCTCATGGTGGCGCCGCGCCAGCGCTCGATCACCGAGAGCAGGAACCCGACGTCGACACCCCGGGCCGAATCCATGTGCGCGCGGCTTACCGCCTCGCTGTGCGGAATGTGGCTGCGGTCAAGCTCCTTGAAGCGCAGCCGCGTCGGCAGCGCCACGCCCTCGCCGAACGCGAATACCTCGCGCGTACCGAGCGAGGGCACGAAGCCGAGCAGCGAACCTGCCGCATCCGACACGGCGGAGCGCACGATCGCCTGGTCGCGGTCGTTGGCCATGCGCATGGCAAACAGCGTCGAGCACTGCGAGATGATGGTCGCATCGAGTTCGGCCGGGCGCTGCGTGATCAGGCCGAGAAACACGCCGTACTTGCGTCCCTCCTTGGCGATGCGCGAGACGGCTTTGCGGGTCGGGCCGAAGCCGATCGAGCGGTCGGCCGGCGCGTAGCGATGCGCCTCCTCGCACACGACGAGCAGCGGAAACGCGCCGTCGCTCCATAGCCCGAACTCGAACGCCATGCGCAGCAACACCGACACCACGGAGTCGACCACCTCGGCCGGGAAGCCGGCAAGCTGCATGATGGTCATCGGCACGCCGTTCGGCGGCAGGCGGAAGAGCTGGCTCAGCACTTCGACCATGGTATCGCCGCCGACATTGGCGTTGTCGAACATGAAGCCGTAGCGCGGATCGTTACGCGCGGTCTCGATGCGCGTGATCAGGCGGTGATACTTCGTCCACATCTGGCGATTTTCGAGCTTGCCCATGCGCTCGTCGATCAGGCGGATCAGGTCCTCCAACCGGTACGGCACTGGCGTATCGACCGTCACGCCCGACGATTTGGGGTCGTTGCGCACGATGCGGCGGGCGCCGGGGCTGTTGTTCGGCTGGAAGATCACCTTGGCGATCGGCAACAGCTCGGAAAGGATCTCGACCTCTTCCTCCACGCCCGGCCGGCCGCGGAAGAACACGTCGACGATCTCCTCGAAATTGAACAGCCAGAACGGCAGCTTCAGGTTATTGGGCGAGAGCACCTGCGCGCGCGGCCCGAAACTGTGGCCGTATTCGTTGTGCGGATCGACCAGGAACACGCGCAGATCGCCGCGCGCGTCGAGGATCTCGCGCACCAGCAGCGCAACGCCGCTCGACTTGCCGACGCCGGTGGTGCCGAACACCGCGAAGTGCTTGCGCACCATCTCGTCGACGTTGACATAAGCCGGGATCGAGGGGTCCTGCTGCAGATGGCCGATCGCGATCGTCGCCGGCCCGGAAACATCGAAGATCAGCCGCAGCTCGCGCGGCGTGATGGCATCGACCGCATCACCGATCATCGGGTAGTCGGTGACGCCGCGCTGGAAATAGCTGGTCCGGTCTTCCTTGATCTCGCCCAGCATGTCGAGCTGTGCGGTCGCGTGCGTGCCGGGACCGGGATCGACGGCAATTTTCGTGATCACGCCGACGATCACCGAGGTGCCGGTGCGCACGCCGAGGAACTTGCCGACGGTCGCCCGCATGTCGTCCGGACCGGGGAGGCTCGGGACATGCACGCGCACATGCGCCTGGCTGCCCGTCACGGAAAGCACGCTGCCGAGCGCGCGTGGCGCCGGCCGTCCTGGCTGAACCTGCATCGTCAAATCTCATCTCCCCAAGGCGGCGCGCGGCGCTTCCCTACGCCTTGTCCCAGCCCGCTCCGGATACCAGAGCGAGCCGACCATCCGGTTAATCCGCCCCGCCGCAGTTTCGGAAAAACTGCCGCGCCCTCGGGAAGGTTGGAGTTGGCGTTGGCAAGTGGTTAACGCTGCGGGTTCCCGCGGCAATCTTTCATTTGCCATGGAGCGCGGCCTTGTTGGCCGCGAGCTTCGCGTCGACCTCGGCATCGACGCGCGCGATGTGCCCGGCGCTGGGGCGATCTCCTCGTCGGCGGCACGGCTGGCTTGTTCGACCGACATGCCGGCGACGCGCGCCCGGATGAAGGTATGAAAGTTGATTTTGTGCGCTTCCGGTACCGGCCACAGTAGCGCTCGAAATACGTGTAGGGGTCGCCCGCGCACGCGCGGCGGCGCCGGCAGCTGTTATCGACAAGCGGACCAGAACGTGAAGAGATCGGCGACGAAACGACGACGCTCTCTTTCTTCCGACAGTTCGTGCGGGGCAATCCGAAAATCTGAATGCGGATAACTACTCCATCTTTCGAACGGCTCCGGAGGACGCCCTCAGTCCGTAGGGTGGGTATGAGCAGCATGCCCACGTGACTATTCGCCAAACACGCCGGCGAGAGTGTCGCCACCCCAATCTTTCGGCAGATCCCCGCGCCTGATCTGATGGAAGCTACTGTGAGGGCAATCGCGCACGCGTGTCACCAATCGATGCTTCACCGGATCGCGCGGCGCCGACAAGCTTCTCATTTCCGGGACGCACTGGCCGAACGTCGGCACGCTGGCCAAAGATGGCAACGGGTGTGTACTGGCGACTCCGCAGTTGCGGCGGCGCTGGCTGAAAAGACTCCCCTTCGCGGCATAAACCGAATACGGTGTTCACAAGGACCCGATGTCGCGGCATGGACTCATCCCGTTTTTGAAGGTGTTACTGGTTGCGGCCGTCGTCGTACCGGCAGCTCTCTTCGTGTTTTTTGCCTGGCACTCGTACAGCGCCGCGATTCATACGGCGCACGAACAAGCTGACCGCTTCGCCGCGATTGTTCGCGAGCACGCGCTGAAAGTCTTCGAGACTATCGGTTTGACGCTGGAAAGTGTCGACCACCGCCTCCAGGGAGCGTCCTGGGACGAGATTCGAACCTCCAGGCCGCTGTGGCAACAGATCCGCCAAATTCAACAGCGCACTCCGCAGGTCGGCGCCATTTTCGTCAGTCCGCCCGATGGGAATGTCGGGCTGACCACCCGTGTCTTCCCTGCTCCGCCCACGGACTTTTCAGACCGACACTACTTCAGAGTACAGCAAGAGCAGAACCGAGGCTTCTATATCGGCAAGGCTTACGTCGGAAGAATCAGCGGCGAATCTATTTTTAACTTCAGCGTTCGCAAGAGCTCAGCTGACGGAAGGTTTAACGGAATCATCGGCATCTCTGCGTACGTGAGCTATTTTGAAGACTTCTATCGCGGCATCGGACTCGAGGCCGATAATTTTGCGATCGCTCTGATGCGCGAGGACGGGCAAGTTCTGGTGCGGTATCCGGCTGCCCCGCGCCCGTTTGCAGTTCCGGCAACCTCTGAATTTCTCGGCGACATGCGCAAGGCGGAGAAAGGCACTTTCACGGCGCTCTCGCCGGTAGATGGAAAAACCCGTATCGCGGGCTACGCCAAGGTCGGTCCCTATCCTGTTTATGCGAGTTATGGGATCGACAAAGGCGCCCTTGTCTCTGCATGGCTCAAAGGCATAATTCCC
The DNA here is from genome assembly GCA_034669185.1 of Hyphomicrobiales bacterium. Lineage (GTDB taxonomy): Bacteria > Pseudomonadota > Alphaproteobacteria > Rhizobiales > Xanthobacteraceae > PALSA-894. The sequence goes on along the minus strand of JAXDNZ010000309.1, from coordinate 4,750 downwards.
GAGGCAATCATTACGTTCTTGGCTGGCCTCGCGCTGTCGCTGCTGTGCTGGTTTGCGCTTCGAAGCGCGCAAAAGCAACAGAGTTTTGCTCTGGCGCTTGACGATACAAACCGGCGACTCGAATTCGAAATGGCAGCGCGTGCACGTGCGGAGGCATCCCTGCTGCAGGCACAAAGGCTCGAAGCCATGGGCCAGCTCACGGGCGGTATCGCACATGATTTCAACAATCTGCTGATGGTCATATCCGGCAACGTGGAACTGGCCGAACGCCGCTGGAATGATCCCAATGCCATCAAGCGGAAACTCAAATCGATCCGATACGCGACTGAACGCGCGAAGGCTCTCACGCAGCAGCTGCTTGCTTTTGCACGACGCCACACGCCGGACGCCAAGACGGTCGACCTCAACGACGCCCTCGAAAAGGCTCGCACCCTCGTCACATACTCGCTTCCGGAGAGCGTCAAGTTGACGTTCGAGCTTTCGGTGGAAACCTGTCCAGTTCGCATCGATGTTAGCGAGTTCGAGGCTGGGATTTTGAATCTTGTCGGCAACGCGCGGGATGCGATGCCGAACGGAGGAACCCTGACCATTTCCACGCGACTGGCTCCAGGCACCGCATCAGGCGGCGGCACCGAGCAGCAGGTCGAGCTGTGCATCAAGGATACCGGCCACGGCATGTCACCGGAGACCGTTCAACGCGTGTTTGAGCCGTTCTTTACGACAAAGGAACGAGGGAAGGGCACGGGCCTGGGGCTGAGTCAAGTTTACGGGTTTGTGCAGCAGTCGGGTGGGTCGATCAACGTGCAGAGCGAGTTAGGTGGGGGTACCACCATCATCATCAGCTTTCCGAGGTCGGCAGACAAACCGCTCGAAGTGGAAACCGTGCGGGCGAGTCGTGGTCGCCAAGAGAATGCCCTGACGATACTCGTTGTTGAGGATCAGCGTGAAGTGCGGCAAGTCTCAGCCGCAATGCTCGAGGACCTCGGCCACCAAGTGCTCCTTGCGCGCAATTCTGCTGAAGCACTGGCCCTGTTGCACGCGGGCTATCCGATTGAACTCCTGTTTGCTGACGTGACTCTCGGGGATGGACTGAGCGGTGTTGACCTTGCGTTGCAAGCCGTGTCCGAATTTCCAAGGCTGAAAGTCGTGTTGACCACTGGTCATCCTGCGCGGGCAGACCTGCTAAAGCAGAACGATTTCGCGGTCTTGGCCAAGCCGTACACGCGAGATGGCCTTGCCGCGGCGCTGCAATCGTCGTTTCAGGCCGATACGATCGTCCGCAGCTTGACGTTCATGCGCTGAACGTAAGAGCCGTTTGGCGGATTGTCGAGACACGCGCGCTGCTTCGCGGCTACGCTTCGCCCTCGCTTTCGCGAGGACAAGCTTTGCCCGCCCTGCCATGAGACGCCTAGAATGTCGTTCATGGACCCCGAACCGATCGTCATCGAGAGCGACGGCAGGCGCGTGTCCGGCCTGCTGCTCCTGCCGCGAGACGCGCGCGCAGTTTACGTCTTCGCGCATGGCGCGGGCGCCGGGATGGCGCATCCGTTCATGACGGCGGTCGCGGCCGAACTGGCACAGCGCTCCATCGCGACGCTGCGCTATCAATTTCCCTACATGGAGGCGCGCAGCAAACGTCCCGATCCGCCGCAGATCGCGCAGCGGGCCGTGCGCACCGCCATCGCCACGGCGCGGCAGCGCGTGCCCAAGCTTCCGCTGTTCGCGGGCGGAAAATCGTTCGGCGGACGCATGACGTCGCAGGCGCAGGCCGAGACGCCGCTCGCGGGCGTGCGCGGGCTCGTCTTTCTCGGATTTCCGCTCCACCCACCGGGCCGCCCGTCGCAGGAGCGTGCCGAGCATCTCACCCGCGTCGCCGTGCCGATGCTGTTCTTGCAAGGCACGCGCGACGAGTTCGCGGCACTCGATCAGCTGCAGCCGGTGTGCGCGGCGCTCGGGCAGCGCGCGAACCTAAAACTGTTCGAGGACGCCGACCATTCGTTCCACGTGCCGGCGCGAACCGGACGCAAGGACCCTGCTGTGCGCGCCGAGATGCTCGACGCGTTCGCGGCGTGGATCGACGCGGTGATGGCGGGCCCGCCGAAATAACGCGGTCAGTTGCTATACCCGCGCGCGTAATAGGCGATCGTGCGCCGCTCGTCGCCCTTCGCCTTGCGCCAGGCGCCGGCCAGATACTTGACCGCATAGGTGAGATTGGTGTCGGCATCGAGCAGGCCGGAGGCCGAACCGGTGTAGCCCATGGCGCGTGCGGTGCCGTGCTTGATCTGCATCAGGCCGTAACAGCGGCAGGCGCCGACGAGGTGGGCCTGGTAACGGCTCTCGCGGACAACGACGCGATGCACGAGCGCTTCGGGCACGCCGTTCGCCTCGGCGTGCTTGGCGATCATGATGTCGAGCTCGGCGCGCGTGACGCTTTTGCGCGGCGCCCCCTCCGGCGTGAGCGCGGGCCTGAGATCCGGCATCGGTGCGGAGCCCGGATTGACGACCGCCGGCAGTGTCACCGCCGTGCTCGACACACTCGCGAGCGTGGGCCCCGCGGGCGCATCGGTCGGCTTTGGCGTCTTCGCCTTGGCGCGCGCGGCCTTGGCGGGCTTTGCGTTCTTCAGCGCAGGCTTGATGTCGAGCGGCGGACGCGGAGGTGGCTCCTTGGCGCGCGACGCCTGCGCACAAGCCGGTCCGGCGAACGCCAAAACGGCCAGCGCCAGAACGGCGGCGCGCACGCCATCGCCGAATGTCGACATTGTCCCCGCTATCCCCGCCACCCGCACGGAACAGCCATGAGGGCGGAATCCGGCGATATCGGGGCACGGCCCTCCTGGCAAGGGGTAGCAAAACCCGACGTCCCGGCTAGAACCATCTGACGCGAAACGGGGAACCGCTCATGCTGACGTCGCCGGCCTGCCCGATCATCACGCTCGAGGAGCATTACTGTGACGCGGAGCTGGTCGCGACCTTCACCGGGCTCGACGCCGGCGGCGGCGGACCGGGGATTGCCGAGAAACTGGGTGATGTCGGCGCAAAACGCCTCGCCGACATGGACGCGGCCGGCATCGACATGCAGGTGCTCTCGCACACCGCACCCTCGCTGCAGAAGATCGCCGCAAGCGAAGCGCCGGCGCTTGCGCGCCGCGTCAATGACCGGCTCGCCGCGATCGTCGCGGCGCATCCGACGCGCTATGCCGGGTTCGCCGCGCTGCCGACCAGCGATCCGGCCGCGGCAGCCGACGAGCTTGCGCGCTGCGTCGAGACGCTCGGCTTCAAGGGCGCGATGATCCACGGTCTCGCCGAAGGGCATTTCATCGACGAGGAGCGCTACTGGCCGATCTTCGCGCGCGCCGAGAACCTCGACGTCCCGATCTACCTGCACCCGGCGATCCCGCATCCGGACGTGATCGCGGCCTACTATAAAGAGTACGCCAAAGATCACCCCGTGCTGCTGCGCGCCGCGTGGGGCTATACGGTGGAAGCCGCGACGCAGGCGATCCGCTTGGTGCTCTCCGGCGTGTTCGCCAAACACGACCGGCTGAAATTCATCCTCGGCCATCTCGGCGAGGGCCTGCCGTTCCTGCTCTGGCGCATCAACAACGGGCTGGCACGGCCGGGGCAGAAGCCGGTCGCGTTCCGCGAACTGTTCTCGCGTCATTTCTGGATCACGACGTCGGGCTTCTTTTCCGATCCGGCGCTGCTGCTGTGCGTGCAGGAGATGGGCATCGACCGCATCCTGTTCTCGGTCGATTATCCGTTCGAGGCGAACGCGCCCGGCCCGGCCTGGCTCTCGGCTGTGCCGCTGTGCGACGAGGACAAGATCAAGATCGCCAGCGGCAACGCGAAGCGATTGCTGAAGCTGTAGGCGGAAAAGTCCGGACAATTGTCGGCAAGTTTTCGGCGAGTTGTTCGCGTCATCCTGACCGGATCGCAACGGCTCGGTGATACCTCTTCGGCGACGACGAGGACTCATGCTGCGTTTCAAACGCAAGGAACGGCCGGAGAATCGCCGCCGCAGCGAGCGCCATCTCGTGCGCGGGCCGGCGCAGCTGCTGTTCGGCTCGCTGCCGCGCGACTGCTGGATCTCCGATATCTCCGACGGCGGCGTGCGGCTGCACGCCGAAGGCGTCGAGATTCCGGACGAGTTCACGCTGCTGCTGCCGCCACGCCGGGAGCGGCGGGAGTGCCGCGTGGTCTGGCGGCTCGGCCACGAGATCGGCGCGGAATTCATCGACGCGGGCGCGCACGACTTCGCGCGCCGCGCCGCGCGAGGACTGCGCTAGCGGTTTTCGAATCCGGGCGACGGCTGCGCCGGCCGATTTTGCTGCCACGAATTGGCCTGCCAGTTCTGCTGCCAATTGTTCTGCTGCTGCCAATTGTTCTGCTGAAACGAATTCCGCGGGGCGGTCGCGGCGCGGCGCGCCCGTTCGGCGGCGAGACGTTTCTTCGCCGCAATCTTTGCGCGGGCTTGCCTCCCATCATCGGTAGGCGGCCGCGGCCTTGCCACGCGCGGCTTCCTGCGCACGACCGGCGCTGCGCCCGGGGTCCCGGCCGGTGTCAGCGCGGCGTGCTCGAGGGGGCCGCCGACCGGCGCAGCAGCAGCAGCAGGCGCATCAGCAGGCGCAGCAGCAGACGCAGCGGCAGCAGGCGCGGCAGCAGGCGCAGCAGCAGCAGGCGCAGCGGCAGCAGGCGCAGCAGGCGCAGCAGCAGCAATCGAGGCGGTCGTCTCAGGCGTGTCGGCCGGCGC
>JAXDNZ010000308.1:0-2686 GCA_034669185.1 Hyphomicrobiales bacterium | reverse complement strand
TTCGCCGCGGCTTCGATGAAGAACGCGCTCGACGACGTCAATGCGGCGTTCACCAAACAGAGCGGCACCAGGGTCGTGGTGAGCTATGCGGCGAGTTCGACGCTCGCCAAGCAGCTCGAGCAGGGCGCCCCCGCCGACGTGTTCGCCTCCGCGGACATCGCGTGGATGGACTACAGCGCGGAAAAAAAGACCATCAAGGACGATACGCGCGTCAACCTGCTCGGCAACAAACTGGTGCTGATCGCGCCGAAGGATTCCAGGATCGACACCGTCGCGATCGGCGAAAACTTCGATCTCGCGAAGTTGGTCGGCGACGGCCGCATCGCGACCGCCGAGGTGCGATCGGTACCGGTCGGCAAGTACGCCAAAGGCGCGCTGGAGAAGCTCGGCATCTGGGCATCGGTCGAGAAGAAATTCGCGATGGCCGACAATGTCCGCGCCGCGCTCGCGCTGGTCGCGCGCGGCGAGGCCGTGCTCGGCATCGTCTACGAGACCGACGCCAAGGTGGAGCCGGGCGTAAAGATCGTCGGCGCGTTCCCGTCGGACTCGTATCCCGCGATCGTCTATCCGGTCGCCGCGACCGTGAATGCGAAGCCGGAAAGCGCGGCGTATCTGGCGTTCCTGCGCAACGGCACCGCGAAGGCCGTGTTCGAGAAGTACGGATTCGTGTTCCTGGTGAAACCGACCGCGTGAATGTTTGACCTTACCCCGGACGAGTGGACCGCCGTCCAGCTGTCGCTACGCATCGCGGTCGTGGCGACCCTCGTGGCGCTGCCGTTCGGCATCGCGGTCGCGTGGGTGCTGGCACGCAAGGATTTCTGGGGCAAGGCGCTGCTCGACGGCATCGTGCACCTGCCGCTGGTGCTGCCGCCTGTCGTCACCGGCTACCTGCTGCTGATCTGGTTCGGGCGGCGCGGCGTCATCGGATCGTTCCTCGCCGAGCAGTTGGGGATCGTGTTCTCGTTCCGCTGGACCGGCGCGGCGCTCGCCTGCGGCGTCATGGGTTTTCCGCTGCTGGTACGCGCGATCCGCCTTTCGATCGAGGCGATCGACCGCAGACTGGAGGACGCGGCGGGCACACTGGGTGCGAACCGGTTCTTCGTGTTCCTGACCGTGACGCTGCCGCTCGCTTTACCCGGCATCATCGCCGGCATGGTGCTGTGCTTCGCCAAGGCGCTCGGCGAGTTCGGCGCCACCATCACGTTCGTCTCCAACATCCCGGGCGAAACGCAGACCATCTCGGCCGCAATCTACACCTACACCCAGATCCCGAACGGCGACGCCGCCGCCGGGCGGCTGGTGATCATCGCGATCGTGATCTCCTTGGTCGCTCTCGTCGGCTCCGAATGGCTCGCACGCCGCGCCGGCGTGCGGTTGCATGGGGCCTGACATGCTCGCGGTCGATGTCGAGAAACGGCTCGGCGAGTTCGCGGTGCACGCGACGTTCGCGGCCGCCGACGGCGTAACCGCGCTGTTCGGCCCGTCCGGATCCGGCAAGACCTCGATCGTCAACATGGTGGCCGGCCTGGTGACGCCCGATCGCGGCCGCATCGCATGCAATGAGACGCTGCTGTTCGATTCCGCCGCCGGCGTGAACCTCCCGGCGCATCGCCGCGGCATCGGCTACGTGTTCCAGGACGGGCGCCTGTTTCCGCACATGACGGTGCGGAAAAATCTCGACTACGGGCGGCGGATGCATCGCCTGCCCGCCGACGTCGACGAGCACAGACGCATCGTCGACCTGCTCGATGTCGGTCGCTTGCTCGACCGCCGGCCCGGCAAGCTGTCCGGCGGCGAGCGCCAGCGCGTCGCGATCGGCCGCGCGCTGCTGATGAAACCCGCCCTATTGCTGCTCGATGAGCCGCTCGCCTCGCTCGACGCGGCGCGCAAACGCGAGATATTTCCGTACCTGCTGCGCCTGCGCGACGAGACCGCCGTGCCGATGATCTATGTCAGCCACAATGCAAACGAAGTGCGGCGCATCGCCACCACGGTGGTGCGCATCGATGCCGGCCGCATCGCCGGTATCGGAGGCACCGAGCTGCTGGATCTGGAAGACGCGGATGCACTGTAAGCGTCACGCGCTCTTGCGCTTCGCACCTTCCCGCTCGGCGCAGAACGCCTCCAGTTGCGCGATTACATCGCCGGGCTTGCGCGCATCGAGCGCCGCCGCGATCTGCTGATAAAAGCGCGCAATGCCAAGGTACATGTCGCGCGCGGCCGGATCGTCCTGCTGGAATTGCGCGATCTCTTCCATCTCGGCAACCCAGCGATAGGCTTTCGGCGGCATGCGGCTGACGAAGCCGCGCATCCAGTTGAGCAGCATCGGCTGGCTTTCTGACAGCTCTTGCAACAGCGCGTCCGCGGTACCCCCGCGCGTAGAGCCGAGCATCATCGCCGAGCAGATCGCCGTGCAGCCCTTGGTGATGCCCGCGTAAGAGAGCTTCATCGCCGAAGCCGCACCATTCGGTCCCTCCATGACGCGGACCGACAGTCCGCGCTCGCCAAGCCGCTCGAATTCTTTCGCGCCAGGGCCCGACGCATAGAAGATCGTGCGCGTCGTCGCGCTCGGCGCCGGCCCGACGATGCCGGCGTCCACGTAGATGCAGCCGGTTCCCTCGAGTACATCGCCGATCCGATCCGCCGTCCAGGGCGAGATGGCGTTGCAATCGACGTAGACAGTCTT
>JAXDNZ010000307.1:0-4989 GCA_034669185.1 Hyphomicrobiales bacterium | reverse complement strand
CACCTTGTCGCCGTAGCCGTAGAGATTGATCAACCACTGTCCCACGGAGTCATACAGCAGCGCGCCGATCCCGTAGCCGACGATCCCGCCCGCCACCGACGTCACCGTGCAGACCAGCGCGTAGAGCCACGCCTTCTGCGGCCGCGCCAGCGACATCGGGATCAGCATGACATCGGGAGGAATTGGAAAGAACGAGCTTTCAGCGAACGACACAGCGCCCATCAGCCAGAGGGCATAGGGCTTGTCGGCGGCGGCAATGCACCAGTCGTAAAGGCGTCGAAGCATGGGGCGCCTGATTACCGGCGGGGTTTGGGAATGTCCATCGCACGGCGCAGATCGCGGCGCATTGCGGACAGGATGTCGCGGGGAAGCGCGATCCGGCGAGGTGGGCACCGGTTCGGCGCAAACTCGCGCGACAGACGATAAAGAATTAGCGGCGTTTGCGCAGACGACGCGGTTCGAGCGCGACGACCTTGCGGCGCGGATCGAGGTCGGATGGCTCCTTCGGCAGCTTCTCGGCGATGCCGAACAGCCGCTCGCGCCGGTCCATTTCCTTCCAGACGTCCTTGGGGGCAACGCCGGCCGAGACCCAGAGCACGACCAGATGGTAGATGAGGTCCGCGCTTTCCTTCACGACCGCGTCACGGCTGCCGTGCATCGCGTCGATCACGACCTCCACGGCCTCTTCGGCGAGCTTTTTCGCCATCTTGGCGCGGCCCTGACGCAACAGCCGCGCAGTGCGCGAGCGCGTCGGATCGCCTTGTTTGGCAGCGACCACGGCGTCATAGAGGCGGTCGAGCGAATCACTCATGCGAACGACAATACAGCAATCGACTCTATTAGTTGTTAACGGCAATATTTGCGGCGCAACATCTGGTTAACGGGAGGGGGACCGCCTTACTCCCCTTCCGCCAGGAGGCTCGCATTGCCGCCGGCGGCCGCCGTATTGATCGTCACCACCTGTTCGGTGGCAAAACGCTTTAAGTAGCCCGGCCCGCCCGCCTTCGGCCCGGTGCCGGAGAGCCCGGTGCCGCCGAACGGCTGCGTGCCGACGACCGCGCCGATCATGTTGCGGTTGATGTAGACGTTGCCGTTGGCAAGCCGCGCGACGATACGCTCCGCCGTCGCATCGATGCGCGAATGGATACCCAGCGTGAGCGCGTAGCCGGTCGCCGCGATATCGTCGAGCAGGCGGTCGAGTTCGCCGGCGCGCCAGCGCACGACGTGCAGCACCGGACCGAAAACCTCCTCCGTGAGATCGCGCGCACGGTCGAGCGCGATGATGGTCGGCGCAACATAAGTGCCGCTGGACGGTGTGCCGCCGTGGCGGAAGATCACGCGATCCGCATGCGCGGCGATCCAACGATCCAGCCTCTCCTTCGCCTCTTGATCGATCACCGGCCCGACATGGGTCGCAACCTCGCGCGGGTCGCCGACGCACAACTCGCGCGCCGCGCCCTCGATCATCGCGATCATCCGGTCGGCGACGGCCTCCTGTACGCAGAGGAGCCGCAACGCCGAGCAGCGCTGCCCCGCCGAGCGGAACGACGACGTGACCACGTCGTCGCAGACCTGTTCGGGCAGCGCGGTTGCGTCCACGATCAGCGGATTGATGCCGCCGGTTTCGGCGATGAACGGAACAATCGGTCCGTTCCCGGCGGCGAGCGTACGGTTGATCCGCCGCGCGACTTCGGTCGAACCCGTGAATGCGACCCCGGCGACGCCCGCGTCGGCGACGAGCGCACCGCCGATCTTGCCGTCGCCGAGCACGAGATGCAGCGCGGTTGCCGGCACGCCGGCCTGATGCATCAGCCGCACGGCAAGCGCGGCGATCAACGGCGTCTGCTCGGCAGGCTTCGCGACCACGGCATTGCCGGCGACCAGCGCCGCCGCGACCTGTCCGGTGAAGATCGCGAGCGGGAAGTTCCACGGGCTGATGCAGACGAACACGCCGCGCCCGCGGTGATGCAGCTCGTTGGTCTCGCCGGTCGGACCCGGCATGCGCTCGACGAGTGTGATGCGCGCTTGTGCGGCGTAGTAGCGGCAATAGTCGACCGCCTCGCGCACCTCGGAGAGCGCGTCGTCCAGTGTCTTGCCGCCTTCGGCCTGCAACAGCGCGATCAGCGGGCCGCGATCTTCCTCGAACAGATCGGCGGCGCGCTCAACCGCCGCGGCTCGCTCGTCGATCGGTCGTGCCGCCCACGGCGGGAAACCCTTGGCTGCCGCACCGAGCGCATCGCGCACGATTGCGTCATTCGCCTCGGAAACCTGCCCGACCACGGCGCCGTCGATCGGCGAGAGCACCGGACGCTGCACGCCTTCGCGCCCGCCGCCATCGATCACCGACACCGCACGCGCATCCTTCGGCGCCGCCTTGGCGACCACCGCCAGCAGCGCGTCGAGGCCCGCGCGGTCGCCGAACTCCACGCCGGCTGAGTTCTTGCGGGCGGCGCCGTACAGATCGCCCGGCAGCGGAATACGCGGATGCCGTGCCTGGCTTGCGTCCCCGATCCACTCCTGCGGCCGCCGCAAGATCTGTGCGAGCGGCACGCTCGGATCGGCCGCGACCGAGACGAACGACGAGTTCGCACCGTTCTCCAGAAGCCGCCGCACCAGATAGGCGAGCAGGTCCCGATGCCCGCCGACCGGCGCATAGACACGGCACGCCGCCTGCCGCTGTTCGGCGATCAGGGACTCGTAGAGGTCTTCGCCCATGCCGTGCAGACGCTGAAACTCATAGCCTTCGACGCCGCCTGCCTGCTCGATCACGCTCGCAACAGTGAGCGCGTTATGCGTGGCGAACTGCGGATAAAGATGCGGCCGCGCGGCGAGCAGCCGGCGCGCGCAAGCCATGAAGTTCAGGTCGGTCATCGCCTTGCGGGTAAACACCGGATAATCGGCAAGGCCGCGCTCCTGCGCGCGCTTCACCTCGGTGTCCCAATATGCACCCTTGACGAGCCGCACCATCAGGCGGCGGTCTAAGGCGACCGCCGCGGCATGCGCCCAGCCGATGACGGCGCCTGCGCGCTTCTGATAGGCCTGGATGGCGAGCCCGAAGCCATCCCAGCCGGCAAGCGAGGGGTCGGCGAGCACCGCCGCAATCACGGCGAGCGAGAGCTCCAGGCGGTCAGCCTCCTCGGCATCGATGGTGAAGTTCAGATCGTGCGCTTTTGCATGGCGCGCCAATTCGAGAACGCGCGGCGGCAGCTCCGCGAGCACGCGCTCGCGCGACACAGCCTCGTAGCGCGGATGCAGCGCCGAGAGCTTGACCGAGATGCCTGGCCGGTCAGGCAGCGCCGCATTCCCGGCGCGCGCGCCGATCGCCGCGATCGCGGCCGCATAGCTCTCGAAATAGCGCGCCGCGTCGGCCGCGCTGCGCGCGCCCTCGCCGAGCATGTCATAGGAGTAGCGAAATTCGCGGCCCTTGCCGGCACGCCCGAGCGCCTCCTCGATGGTCTGGCCGAGCACGAAATGCGAGCCGAGAAGACGCATCGCCTGGCGGGTCGCGGTGCGCAGCGCGGGCAGGCCGATGCGCTTGCCAAGCCCGTCGAGGATATTTTCCGGCGTCTCGCCTGGCTGGATGATGCGGGCCGAGATGCCGAGCGCCCAGGCGGACGCCGAGACCAGCAGCGCTGTTGATTTCACCTCGTGATGGGTCCAGTCGCCGGCGGCGAGTTTGTCCTCGATCAGCGCCTCCGCCGTCGCGCCATCCGGGACGCGCAGCAGCGCTTCGGCGAGCACCATCAGGGCGAGGCCTTCGGGGGTCGAGAGCGAGTATTCCCGCAGGAAGTCCTCGATGCCGCCGAGACCGCCGGAATGCGCCCGGATCGCCTCGATCAGGTGCGTCGCGCGCGCGTCGATGCGGCGCTCGGCCTCGGCGTCGCGCGGCGCAGCAGCCAGCAGGTCGGCCGCAAGCTCTTCGTCCGGCTCCGCGTAGGGCGCCGTGAAGCCCGGGACAGTTGCGTCTCGCTCCGGCCGCCGCGCGACACTCGTCATGGCCGGCCTCCAATGCCGCCGACTCAAAGCCCCGCGCATTGTAGGACAAGCGGCGCCTCGCCGCTTCACCAGCGCCCGTGCCCAAGCCGTGATATGCGGCACGCCGCGCGCATCTGGGCAACATTCACCGTGACGACGATCCGTGCTTGCACTTTCTAGCGGCATGTTCTTTGCTACTAGGGCGTTTGAAATTCGAACGTACGAAATGCAGCGAAATCATTCGCCCTAAGCGGCCCTGCGGGCGGGCGCGGCGCTTTGGCGTTTCAAGAAGAAGGACGACGATCCATGAACGCCCTCCTGGTCCGGCTCGGACTTGCTCTCGCCGCGTCGGCCCTGTCTGCCACCACCGCCCTCGCGCAAACGCCGATCAAGTTCTCGCTCGACTTCAAGTTCGAAGGCCCAGCGGCGCCATTCGTGGTCGCAATCGACAAGGGCTACTTCAAGGCCGAAGGCCTGGATGTGACCATCGACACCGCGGGCGGCTCGCTCGAGCCGATCAACCGCGTCGCCTCCGGGACCTACGACATGGGCTTCGGCGACATCAACTCGCTGGTCAAGTTCCGCGACGCCAATCCGGGAACGCCGCTCAAGGCGGTGTTCATGGTCTACAACAAGCCGCCGTTCTCGATCGTGGGCCGCAAGAGCCGCGGCGTCGTGACGCCGAAGGATCTCGAAGGCAAGAAGCTCGGCGCGCCGCCGCCCGACGGCGCCTACGCGCAATGGCCGATCTTCGTGCAGGCGAATGAAATCGACGCCTCCAAGGTGACGATCGTGTCCGTCGGCTTCCCGGTGCGCGAGCCGATGCTCGCCTCGGGCGAGGTGGATGCCATCACGGGATTCTCGTTCTCGTCCTACATCAACCTGAAGGACCGCGGCGTGCCGGCGAACGACATCACGGTGCTGCTGATGGCCGACCATGGCGTCAATCTCTACGGCAACGCCGTGATCGTGAATCCGAAATTCGCCGCCGAGAAGCCGGAAGCCGTGAAGGGA
>JAXDNZ010000306.1:0-3644 GCA_034669185.1 Hyphomicrobiales bacterium | reverse complement strand
GCTCTCGCATTGTGTTTCATTGTGTTTAAAGACGCGCGGCATCGGCTGCGTGGCCGATGCCACCGTACGAGCTGCCTGGCCCGCCCTCCGCGCCTCAGCAGTTCTCCCGCCGCTTGCGGCAATCGTTATAGCACCTCTTGTACGCGGCACCGCGCAGGTCAGGGCATAATGCGACGCACTCCTTGCGCGTGCACGCGAATTGCAAGCCCGCGGCAGGCATCGAGATTCGGCCGGACTGTGTTCCAACAGGGCTCTCGGGTGCTGCCGAAAAAGCGGCGCCGGTCAGCAGAATGCCGAGGGCGAAGGCAGCGGACATCGTGGACGCGGCGCGCATGAGCTGATCTCCTTCCTGATGATGATCATTCTCAATCCCGATTAGCCGATTTGAGTTCCGCCAACCACAGCGCGTGCGGCGCGGCGGCCGGTCGCGCGGTGCGCCAGCACGATGATCGCCGGCAAGATCAATTCGGAGGCCGCATAGCCAATCCACAGCGCGTGCGGCTCCGGAATGCCGACCTTCGCCATCGAGATCAGCCGCCCGACAGCCGCGATGGCGACCGCAAGCGCGATCAAGTAGATCAGCGCGCCGTGCTGGCGGACGGTGACGCCAACCCACAGCGTGATGAAACCGCATCCGAGATAGATGCCCGCGAGAAAGCGATGCAGGTTGTCATAGCGCATCGTGGTCTCGGGCTGCCCGAGCGACATCTGCAACGTCCCGCCGAACAGCGCGATCGCGGCGAGGACGAAGAGGCAGATCTGGACGATGCGTTGGGTGATGGGCATGTCGGCGCTCCCCGGAGGGAGCATACGCTGCGGCGCGACGCGCGGCGAGGGAGGTGAGGCGGCTCAAGCTTAGTGGGCTGCGCACAGCGAAGCCCACCGACCGCTCTCGCCGTTGCGAGCTATCTCACATCCGAAACACCCCAAACCGCGTCCCCTCCACCGGCGCGTTGAGCGCCGCTGAATACGCCAGCGCCAGCACGCGGCGGGTTTCGCTCGGCGCGATGATGCCGTCGTCCCACAGGCGCGCGGTCGCAAAGTATGGGTCGCTCTGCTGGTCGAAGGCGTCCTTGATCGGCTGCTTGAACGCGGCCTCTTCCTCGGGCGACCACGTGCCGCCACCGGCCTCGATGTTGTCGCGCCGGACCGTCGCGAGCACCGAGGCTGCCTGCTCCGAGCCCATCAGCGCGACGCGCGCGTTCGGCCAGGTGAACAGGAAGCGCGGCCCATAGGCGCGCCCGCACATGCCGTAATTGCCGGCGCCATAGGAGCCGCCGACCACCAGCGTGATCTTCGGCACTTGTGCACAAGCCACGGCCATCACCATCTTGGCTCCGTCCTTGGCGATGCCCTTGGCCTCGTAGTCGCGCCCGACCATGAATCCGGTGATGTTCTGCAGGAACAGGAGCGGGACGCGGCGCTGGCAGCAGAGCTCGATGAAGTGCGCGGCCTTCATGGCGCTCTCGGAATACAAAATGCCGTTATTGCCCAGGATGCCGACCGGGATGCCGCAGACGTGCGCGAAGCCGGTGACCAGCGTGGTGCCGTAGAGGTGCTTGAACTCGTCGAACTCGGACGCGTCGACCAGCCGCGCGATGATCTCGCGGATGTCGTAGGGCCTGCGCGGATCGGCCTGCACCACGCCGTCGAGCTCGTCGGTCGCATAAGCGGGCTCGCGCGGCGCCGTGATGGCGATATCGGGCCGCTTCTCGTGGTTCGTGTTGGCGATGATGCGCCTGACGAGCGCCAGCGCATGGCCGTCGTCGGCGGCGTAGTGGTCGGCGACGCCGGAGAGGCGCGCATGCACGTCGGCGCCGCCGAGGTCCTCGGCCGACACCACCTCGCCGGTCGCGGCCTTAACCAGCGGCGGGCCGCCGAGGAAGATCGTGCCCTGCTTGCGCACGATGATCGCCTCGTCCGACATCGCCGGCATGTAGGCGCCGCCCGCGGTGCAGGAACCCATCACACAGGCGATCTGCGGAATGCCGAGCGAGGACAGCGTCGCCTGATTGTAGAAGATGCGGCCGAAATGCTCGCGGTCGGGAAACACTTCGGGCCATTGCGGCAGGTTCGCGCCGCCGCTGTCGACCAGATAGATGCAGGCCAGCCGGTTCTCGCGCGCGATCTCCTGCGCGCGCAGGTGCTTCTTCACGGTCATCGGATAGTACGTGCCACCCTTGATGGTGGCGTCGTTGCACACGATCACGCATTCGCGCCCCGACACGCGGCCGATGCCGGTGATGATGCCGGCGCCGTGGATCGCATCCTCGTACATGCCGTTGGCGGCGAGCGGCGACAGCTCGAGAAACGGCGTGCCGGGATCGATCAGCCGCATCACCCGCTCGCGCGGCAGGAATTTTCCGCGCGACGTATGGCGCTCGCGCGAGCGGGCCGGGCCGCCGGCCGCGGCCTCGGCACGTCTCCGCGCAAGCTCTTGCGCGAGCGCCTGCATCGCCGCGGCATTGGCGCGGAACTCAGGCGACTGCGGATCGACCTGCGAGGCGATTTTCGCCACTCCGGCACCTCCTCGATTCTCAAGTTCGGCTGACTATGGCGCGGGGCTGGCGCGAAGTGAATGCGCCTTCATGGAACATCACGATCCTGCGGTAATCCGCTTGTTTTCGGAACGTAGTGGGCACCGTCGCGTTCATGCCGCGTGGGCCACGGTACATCCCCAAGGAGTGGAACTATGAGGAATGCATTGCTCGTTTCGGTGGCAGCCATCGCGCTGACCGCCGCCTCGTTTGCGTCCGCGCAGACACAGAACCCGGCCGGCCCGGCCGCGGCCCCGTCGGTGAACGCCCCGTCGGCGCGTGGCGCGACCGAAGCGGCCCCCGCGGCGACCGAACACGCGCCGGGCGTGCAGAAGGGCGCGAAGGGCGTGCAGGATCAGTCCGGCCCGCAAAAGCAGCAGCGCACCACGCAGCAGCCGCAGCAGCAGCCGAACAAGGGTACGGCGCAGACCGAGCAGGATCAGAAGACTCAGCCGCGCAGCAGCCAGACCGATACCAAGCAGCCTGGCGCGGCGCAGAACAACCAGGCCGCGCCGAGCAACGCCCAGAACACGCGCGGCACGACCCCGAATACGGCCCCCGGCGCCACGCAGGGCACCACGCAGAACAATGCTCCTGCCGCCGCGCCCGGCAACACGCAGAACAATCAGGCCACGAGCAACCGCTCGATGACCACCAGCAACGTGTCGCTCACGACCGAGCAACGGTCGACGATCCGCACCAAGGTGCTGACGTCGTCGGCGCCGCGCGTGGATTCGGTGAACTTCGACATCCGGGTCGGCGTGGTGGTGCCGCGCACCGTGCGCGTCGCCCCGCTGCCGGTCGAGATCATCGAGATCCAGCCGACATGGCGCGGCTACATGTATTTCGTCCGTGGTGACGAGATCATCGTGGTCGAGCCGGGCACGCTGCGCATCGTGGCGGTTCTCGAAGTCTGACGCGCCGTTGCCGAGTGGAAGAAAGAAGGCGGCCCGCGGGCCGCCTTCTCTTTTTGCGGATGCGTTTCTAAACTCTCGGCAATTCACGGGAGGGACGCATGGACGGCGGTGGCGAGTACCAGAACCTGAAGCTCAAGCTCGACGGATTGGTGCCGCCGGGACGCGGCTTCTTCCGCAACATGCTGTTCGA
>JAXDNZ010000305.1:0-4660 GCA_034669185.1 Hyphomicrobiales bacterium | reverse complement strand
CGGATCGACCGACGTGGTTGCGCGCATCATGGCCGAACGGATGCGGCCGCTGCTCGGCCAGGCCGTCGAGGTCGAAAAAGTCGGCGGCGCCGGCGGCAGCATCGGGGTCGGCCGCGTCGCGCGCGCGCCGGCCGACGGCTACACCATCGACATCGGCCAGTGGGACACGCATGTCGGCAGCATCATCTACAAGATCAACTACGATCTGGAGAAGGACTTCGAGCCGGTCGGGCTGATCTCGGTCAATCCGCAATTGCTGGTCGCGCGGAAGAATCTCGAGGCGAACAATCTCGCCGAGCTCGTCGCGCTGATGAAACGCGATCCCGGCAAGGTGACGTTCGTCAACCAGAACGCGGCCGCGCAGGTCTCCGGCATCCTGATGCAGCAGCTCACCAAGACCGAGGTGACGTTCATCCCCTATCGCGGCGCCGGCCCGGCGATGACCGACCTCGTCTCCGGCCAGGTCGATCTGCTCGTGGTGCAAGGCGCGGTCGCGCTGCCGCAGGTGCGCGCCGGCACCATCAAGGCGATCGCGAACCTGTCGCCGCAACGCTCCGCCTCGATGCCGGACATCCCGACCTCGGACGAGACCGGAGTGCCGGGACTTTATATGTCGGGCTGGTTCGGTTTCTGGGCGCCGAAGGGGACGCCGAAGGACGTGATCGGCAAGCTCAACGGCGCGATGACGCAAGTGCTGGCCGATCCCGCGCTGAAGGCGAAGTTCTCCGAGCTCGGCCTCGATGTCGCCTCACGCGAGCAGCAGACGCCCGAAGGGCTCGCGGCGTTCCAGAAGGCCGAGATCGAGAAATGGTGGCCGATCATCCGGTCGGCCGGCGTCAAGGCGGAGTGAGGCGCGCAGCGCCCACGCCTCAAGCCGGCCGGATCAGCACGGTGGTGTGAAACGGCTCGAGCGTGTCGATCGCGTCGGGGCCTTGGACGCGATCAGAGCTTGGTCGAGGCGCGGGACAGCAGCTTCCAGTCCGCGCCCTGCTTTTGCCAGTTCATCAGGATGTGGAGATTGGTGGAGCTTTTCTTGCCGTCGGCGACGGCTTCGGCTTCGCCCAGCCAGTGGAAGCGCACGATCGCGGCGTTGCCGACCACCTGCACTTTGGTGTCCTCGTACTTCAGCGACAAGAACTTGGATTTTCCGTTGGTGGCGTTGGCGATGAAGGCCGCCTTGTCCTCGACCCGCCCATCGGAGTGACTGTAGCTGAGCTCGGCCGCGCACAACGCATCGAACGCTTTGGCGTCGGCGGCGACCTGCGCGGCGCGGAAGGCCTCGACGCGCTTCGCGACGGCTTCTTCTTCCGCCGAAGCCGCGAAGGCCGGGACGACGCCCAGAAGTCCGATGGCAAGAGCCGGCAAGGCCAACTGACGACGATCGATATCCATGGTCTCCTCCCCGTTTTGCGTGCCGGGGCAGTCTTGCAATCGCGCTCCATCTTGTCGAGCACCGCCGCGCGGCGAGGCGCGCGGTGCACTGGCAAACGTGCTTTTGGCCGGCGTCAGCTCTTCAAGGCCCGGATGCGGGCGCTTGTCGTTCAAACCTGGGTGGCTTAGGCCGCCACAGGCCGTCCAAACGCAAAAGACGCAGACGAAAGCATCGTCTGCGCCGATATCTTCAGGCGGAGAACGAAAGTGCGGCTAGAGCCCGCGTTTCTTTTTCTTCTTGGCGGCCTTGCGCGCGGCGCGCTGTTCCTTCAACAGCGCAGCCTTGCGGGCGTCTTCTTCTTCCTTCAGCGCGATCGCAAATTCGGCTTCCTCGCGCGCCTTGCGCTCGGCCGCCTCGACGGCTTCACGCGCGGCCCGCTCGGCTGCTTCCCTGGCGTCGCGCGCGTCGCGCTCGGCCTTGAGGCGGGCTTCCTCGACGCGCCGGGCTTCGTCCTCGGCCTTGCGCCGCAGGCGCTCTTCCTCGCGCTGGCGGCGCGCTTCGGCGATCGACTTCAGCTCCGCCTGCCGCCTCTCGTATTCCTCGTCGCCCGGTCCGGGCTGCTTCTTGAACCGCTCCAAAAGAGCCTTCTTGGCGTCGTTTTGACGGTCAAGGCGCTCTTGAACGCTGGCGCCTTTGGGGCCGCTCCACATTCAGTCTCGCTCCTAGGATTTTTCAGTCACGACGTCGCATATAAGACTTCGGCGCGTCGAAAACAGTGGTGAGGATCATGCGTTTAGCGTGAGCCGCCGCCGCAATCAAGATGCGTGACGCATGTGGCGCGCGGCCGTTTCGACCCTTGGTTACAGTTCTGCGAAACTGGTTGCCCCGTACGGCAATTTGCCGTAAGGTACGACATGACCAAGCGGGAAACCATTCCGCCGGCCCGCCTCGAAGCGAGGTTGCCCGCCGACGTGCTTTCGCTGCTGAAGCGCGCAGCCGAAATCCAGGGTCGCAGCTTGACCGATTTCGTCGTAACGGCGTCGCGCGAGGCGGCAGAGAAGGCGATCAAGAACGCCGACGTGTACCGGCTCGCCCTGGAAGACCAGCGTCGCTTCGCCGAGGCGCTGATCGATCCGCCCCGGCTTACCACCGCGATGAAGCGGGCACGCGAACATCACCGGCGTCTCGTGGGTCCTGAGTGACCTTCCGCTTTGCGATCGAGGCGTTGTCAGACGCTCACGATCGCAAGACGTTTAGCTGCGGCGTCGAACCTCTCGACCGCTATTTCCGCGAACAGGTCACGCAAGACATCCGCCGCCGCGTGACGGCCTGCCACGTTGCAATCGAGCTGAGCTCCGCCCGTGTCGCCGGCTATTACACGATTGCTAGCGCGAGTATCGCGTTGGACGACATCGCGCCCAGTCTCGCCAAGAAGCTTCCACGCTATCCGCAGGTTCCGGCAGTGCGGATCGGGAGATTGGCGGTCGGTCTTGCCTTCCGCGGCATCAAACTCGGCTCGACATTGTTGTGGAATGCGACGGCCCGCGCAATCCAATCAGACATCGCGGCATTCGCGGTCGTGGTGGATGCGAAAGACGATGCCGCGATCGCTTTCTATCAGCATCACGGCCTGACTCCTTTCGCGCGCGCGCCAAACAGCCTCTTTGTACCGCTCGCCGAAGTCGAAAAACGTCTCCGCGGCTAGGCTAACCTGTGAGCCACTTGCCGATGCGCGCGACCGCATCATGCATCTCGACTGCGCTGCCCGCATAGCAGAAGCGCACGAAATGCTTGCCGCGCACGGGATCGAAGTCGATGCCAGGCGTCGCCGCGACCCCCGCCTGTTCCAGCATGCGATTGGCGAAGTCGAGGCTGTCGTCGGTGAAGCGCGACACGTCGGCATAGAGATAGAACGCGCCGTCGACCGGCAGGAACCTCTCCAGTCCGGCATCCGGCAGTCCCGCGACCAGGATGCGGCGATTCTCCTCGTAGCCATGCTTCACGCCCTCCATCTCGTCGCGCCCGTCGAATGCCGCGGCCGCGGCGATCTGCGAGAGCGTCGGCACGGATATCGCGAGGTTCTGCTGCAGCCGCTCGACCGGGCGCACCAGCGTGTCCGGCACCACCATCCAGCCGACGCGCCAGCCGGTCATGCAGAAGTATTTCGAGAACGAGTTGATGATGACGGCGCGGTCGGAGAACTTCGCGGCGGTCTCGGCCGCAAACGCATAGTCGAGGCCGTGATAGATCTCGTCCGAGATGAAGCGGATGCCCTCCCCTTCGGCCGCCGCGATCAGCTCGGCCAGCGCGTCAGCCCGCATCATGGTGCCGGTCGGATTGGCTGGGCTTGCGACCAGCACGCCCTTCAGCGGCGTGCGCCGATGCGTCTTCAGCAGCGCCTCGACGGTGATCGCCCAGCCGGTCTCGGCCGAAATCTCGATCATGACCGGCTCGCAGCCCAGCGCGGTCAGGATATGGCGATAGGGCGGATAGCCCGGGCACGCGACCGCGACCCGGTCGCCCGGCTCGAACAGCGCGAGGAAGGCCAGGATGAATCCCGCCGACGAGCCCGTCGTGACCACGACACGCTCGGCTTCGACCGTCACGCCGTGGGTCTCGGCATAGTGACGCGCAATGCGATGGCGCAGCGCCGGCGTGCCGAGCGCCGCCGTGTAGCCGATGTCGCCCGTCTCGAGCGCTGCCTTGGCGGCCGCGATCGCCGTCGCCGGCGCGGGCGCCGCCGGCTGGCCGACCTCCATGTGCACGACCTTCCCGCCTTGCGCCTCGATGCGGGCGGCCGCCGCCATCACGTCCATCACCATGAAAGGCGGCACGTCGCTGCGCGCGGACGGAGCGATCAGGCGGCGGGCGGTATCGAGCATCATGGTCGCGACTTTGCTTTCTGGCTCAAGCCATTAGCCCGCCTCACCGATGCCGTATTCGGCGGCTTTGGCTTGCCCGCGCGCAACCCGAAAAGACGTGATCGGGCGTGCGTTGACCGGGCTTGGCCCGGTCCCTAGGTTGCGGCGGCACGGGCGGGAATCTGGATCGGATGATCGGAGACAGACCTAGCAGGGCGTGCCGCATGAGGCGAGCCCCCGTGACGCTCGCGGTCGCGCTCGCGCTCGCCTGCTCGCCAGCCGTCGCGCAGGATTCCTCACTCGCCGGCGCGCCCATCGTGCGCGATTCCGAGATCGAGCAGTTGATGCGCGACTACACCGCGCCGATCCTGCGCGCCGCGGGACTGGCGCAACAGAACATCCAGGTGGTGCTGATCAACGAGCGCGC
>JAXDNZ010000304.1:0-2968 GCA_034669185.1 Hyphomicrobiales bacterium | reverse complement strand
TTGGAGAACGGCAGGATCGGCGCGCCGATCAAGGGCGCGATGCTGATCGGCAACGGCCCGAGCGACCTGCATCGGGTGAGTATGGTCGGCAACGATCTCGAGCTCGACACCGGCATCGGCACCTGCGGCAAGAACGGCCAAGGCGTGCCGGTCGGCGTCGGCCAGCCGACGTTGCGGATGGACCGGATTACAGTTGGTGGAACAGGCTAGCGCACCACGCCCGACACGCAGCACGGTTTGTGCCGCGGCCGGGTCAGTCTCTCCTTGAGGAAACACCGCGCCGAAGCACCGAGATAGCCGGGCCGCACGTAGGTCCAGGCGCGGCAGCGGTCCTCGCCCTTGCACGCGGCTTCACACTCCGAGCCGGTCGGATCGGATTTCACATCGAGGTTCCGATAGTCGCCGCCGGTGCGGTCGATGGAAAACTCAACCTTGCCGCTCTTCGGCTCGAGCACGCCGGCGCCCTTCACGCCGGACACGCAGCAGGCATCCTCGGTGCGTTGAGTGACCTGGTTCTTGAGCCAGCACATCGCGG
Organism: Hyphomicrobiales bacterium; assembly: GCA_034669185.1. Taxonomy (GTDB): domain Bacteria; phylum Pseudomonadota; class Alphaproteobacteria; order Rhizobiales; family Xanthobacteraceae; genus PALSA-894. The sequence continues at coordinate 2,433 of JAXDNZ010000304.1, read as the reverse complement.
CAGTTCCCGCGGTCCCCGGATAGGAGAAGCTCCAGGCGCGGCAGCGGCCTTCGCGTTCGCAGCGCGCCGCGCACGCCGCCGGATCCCCGCCACGCACCGCGAAGCTGGCATAGTCGCCGCCGCGGCGGTCGAAACCCGCCTGGGCGCGCGCCGGCGCGGACGCGGCCAACAGGCCGAGCGCGATCAGACCAAAGATCAGACCGTGCAGACCGCGCATCGTCCGCCGCCTCTTGCCTCGACCGGAAGCCGGCCCGCCGCCACCCCGAATACCCATGTTAGTGAACCCGAAGGGCCGAAGCGAGGCGCCAGCTGACAAAACATTCATCTCGCCGTCCTCGCCTGCGACGGAGTGCGACTCATGCTGCGCACAAGCGACACAATAATGCCTGAAGCGTCGGTAAAATACGGCACAACAATCGGGGGAAGCGCCGGACGCCCTGGACCCCGGGCGAGCGACGAGTCTGGCGAAAGGGCACTATCGGGTCCGAATTCCATGTTGCGCTTTGTTCGACGCCATCTGTCGTCCGGCACGGACGGAGGCAGGGCCTATGACGCCGCCGCGACTCTCCTGCTCGCCGGTCTTGCCGTCGTCGCACTGTTCACGTTCGAGCAGTACGCGATCTCGAACGACGAGGAGGTGCAGCACCGCTACGGCGAACTGATCCTGTCTTACTACGCGAGCGGCTTTGCCGATCAGTCTGCGTTCCACTTCAAGAACCTCTATCTGTATGGCGGGCTGTTCGACGTCGTCGCCGTGTTGCTCGGCCGTATCCTGCCGTTCGATCTGTTCGATATCCGCCATGTGCTGTGCGCGCTGATCGGCATCGCCGGCATCGGCGCGACCTGGGCGACCGCGCGACTGATCGCCGGCCCGCGCGCGGCGCTCATTGCGGCGGTCGCGCTCGCCTCGTGCGGCGCCTGGTATGGCGCGATGTTCAACCACACCAAGGACATTCCTTTCGCCGCCGCGATGATGGGCGCGACCTATTTCCTGCTGCGCATCGGCCGCGACCTGCCGCGCCCGCGTGCGTTGCAGGTATTGGGTTTTGCGTTGACGCTCGGCGCGGCGCTGGGGCTGCGCGTCACCGGCCTCATTCTGATCGGCTATGCGGGCCTGATCGTACTGGCGTGCACGCCGTTTGCCGTGCCCGACCGATACAAGGCAATCCCACGCTTCTGGCTGCGCTGCGGCCTCGTGCTCGCGCCGGCGCTCGTGCTTGCCTACCTGATGATGGCTGCGGCCTGGCCATGGGCCGCGCAGAGCCCGCTCAACCCGCTGCGCGCGCTCAACGATTTCGCGCAATTCCACTATGAGATCCGCACGCTTCTGTTCGGGCACATCTACACGATGGCCGACGTGCCGCGCTGGTACGTGCCGGCGTATCTGCTGATCAAGCTGACCGTCCCGACCCTGATCGGCGTCGCCCTCGCGCTCGCCTTCGCGGTCTGGCCGGATCGCGCCGGTGCGGACTCCGACGCGCGCCGGCGCGTCGAAACCGGCTTCATCGCATTCACGGCGGCGTTCCCGGTCGCCTGCCACGTGATCGCGCATGGACCGGCCTTCACGGGCATGCGGCATTTCATGTTTGTCGTGCCGCCGCTGACCGTTCTCGCGGGCATCGGCTTCGACGCCCTGCTGCGTTCGCTCGCGGCGCGCCGCCTAGCTTACGCGCTCGCGGCATCGCTCGCACTGGGGATCGGACTTGGCTCGGACGCCGTCACGCTCGTGCGGCTCCATCCATACGAATATCTGTTCTACAATGACCTCGTCGGCGGCCTGAAAGGCGCGGCGCGGCGCAACGAGACCGACTACTGGGTCAACATCATGCCGGAAGCGGTCGACAAGCTTGAGAACTTCATCGACAAGACGCAGCGCGGACACATTGCCGTTCCCTGGCGCCGATACACGGTCGCGGTGTGCGGCGAACGCTTCTCGTTCGAAAACGAGGCCGACACGCGGCTGCAATGGGTCTCGGACTGGACCAAGGCCGAGTTCTTCATCGCGCCGACGCACCTCGATTGCGACGGCGCCTCCGCCGGCAACGTCATCGCGACGATCGAGCGACTCGGCGTGCCGATCGGCGTCGTGAAAGACCGTCGCGCGCTGCTGCCGCGCGGCGTCGCGCAGTCGCGCTGACGCGTCAGGCGTTGTATTTCGCCGCGCAGGCGAACAGCGCGGTCAGCGCTTCGTCGAGGCCGGCGAGGTCGAAGTTCGGCACCCGTTTGCCGATGTTCACTTTCAGCTTCTTGCCTTTGCGCAAGCGCTTGATCCAGTCGGAACCCGCGGGGAATTTCGTGACGACCAGTTGCGTCGTGACCGCCTTGAACGGCCGGATCGTCACCGGCTCGTTGTCGATCTGCATCCAGATCTGCGCCTTCAGGCCCGGGAACATCTCGACGATTTCGCTCTGAAACCCGACGCCGACTTCCCCG
>JAXDNZ010000303.1:0-6402 GCA_034669185.1 Hyphomicrobiales bacterium | reverse complement strand
GACCGACAAGGCGGTGCGGCAGGCGCTCGCGCTGCTCATCGATCGGCAGTCGGTGCAGGACCACATCTACGGCCGCACCGGCGTCGCGACCGGCAATTTCGTCAACAACCCGCAGCGCTTCGTGTCGAAGAACACCAAGTGGGAGTTCAACATCGACAAGGCGAGCCAGATCCTGGAAGAGGCGGGCTGGAAGAAAGGCCCGGACGGCATCCGCGCCAAGGACGGCAAGAAGCTCAAGCTCGTCTATCAGACTGCGATCAATACGCCGCGCCAGAAAAACCAGGCCATCGTCAAGCAGGCCTGCCAGAAGGCCGGCATCGATGTGGAGCTGAAGTCCGTCACGGCTTCCGTGTTTTTCTCGTCCGATGTCGCCAACCCCGACACCTTCCCGCACTTCTATTGCGACATCCAGATGTACACGACGACGATGTCGCAACCGGACCCTTACACCTTCCTCAACCAGTTCACCTCCTGGGAGGTCGCCACCAAGGAGAACAAGTGGCAGGGCCGCAACATCACGCGCTGGGTGAACAAGGAGGCCGACGAGGCCTACAAAGCCGCCGAAGCCGAGCTCGATCCGGTCAAGCGGGCGGCGCTGCTGATCAAGATCAATGATCTCGCCTGCAACGACCACGCGGTCATCCCGGTGGTCTATCGCCCGCGCGTCTCGGCGATCAACAGCAAGCTGCACGGACACGTCAGCGGCTGGGACAGCGACTTCGGCGACCTGAAGGATTGGTACAAGGACGCGTGAGGCCCGGCGCGATCTAGCTTCGCCGTGGCGGGATGGTGATCATGGGACGCTATCTGCTCAAGCGCCTTCTGATTGCCGTCCCGAGCCTGCTTGGCATCAGCGTCGTCCTGTTCACCGTGCTCGCGCTCGCGCCGGGCGACCCGTTCGGCGAGCTCGCCACCAACCCATCGATCCCGCCGGAAGTGCGCGAAGCGTTGCGTGTCAAGTTTGGGCTCGATGATCCGATCGTGCTGCGCTACTTCCGCTGGATCGCCGCCATGCTGCACGGCGACTGGGGCTTCTCGTTCACAAGCCGGATCAATGTCGACACGCTGATCCTGCAACGCCTCCCGGCGACGCTGTTCGTCATCGGCTCTGCGCAGCTTGTCGCGCTCATGATCGCCTTGCCCGTGGGCGTCTTTGCGGCGACGCGCCCTTATTCGGTTTTCGACCAGATCGCCAACACCTTCGCGTTCATCGGTTTCTCGTTGCCGACGTTCTTCACCGGACTGCTGCTGATCCTGATCTTCAGCGTGCAGCTCGACTGGCTGCCGTTCGTCTATCGCGCCGACATCGATGCGACCGGCTGGCGCTGGTACTGGGAGCACTTCCGGCAATCGATCATGCCGATCACGGTGCTCGGCCTGTTCCAAGGCGCATCGATGACGCGCTATGTGCGCTCCGCGGTGCTCGATGTCATCCGCCTCGACTATGTCACCACCGCGCGGGCCAAGGGCCTCGGCGAGCGCAGGGTCATCATCAAACATGTGGTGCGTAACGCGCTGATTCCGGTCGTGACGCTGGTCGCGCTGCAAATGCCTGCGATCTTCGGGGGTGCGATCGTGACCGAGCAGATCTTTCGTGTCCCCGGCATCGGGTCGCTGCTAATCTCGGCGATCCTGTCCAACGATACGCCGGTCATCATGGCGGTGACGTTCGTGTTCGCGTGCCTCGTCGTCCTATTCAACCTGATCGCGGACGTGCTCTATGGATGGCTCGATCCTCGCATCACGCTCGGCTGAGATCGCCGCAGCGGCGCAGCGTCCGGCACGGCAGTTCTCGCCGTGGCGCGAGGCGTGGCGTCGCTTCCGCCGTCATCGGCTGGCGCTTGCGAGCACGTTCATCCTGCTGTCCATGATCGCCGCGATCGCGTTGGCTCCCTTCATCTGGAAGGTCGCGATCAACGACATCGATTTCACCGCGCGAATGCAAACTCCGTCTTGGGCACATCCCTTCGGCACCGACGATCTCGGCCAGGACCTGCTCGCGCGTATGCTCTACGGCGGGCGCATATCGCTCGCGGTCGGGCTGTCGGCCATGACGGTGGCGCTCACCGTCGGCACGCTGATCGGCGCGGTCGCCGGCATGTCGCGCGGCTGGGTCGGGCCCGCGCTGATGTGGCTCACCGACCTGTTCCTGTCATTGCCGGCGCTGCCGCTGTTGCTGCTCGTGATCTATCTGTTCCGCGATGCACTCAAGACCGCATTTGGACCAGAGGGCGGCGTCTTCATCCTGATCGTCATTGTTATCGGCGGCCTGCGCTGGATGCCGGTCGCGAGGCTTGTGCGCGCTCAGTTCCTCTCGCTGCGCGAGAAGGAATTCGTCGAAGCAGCGCGCGCGCTCGGCGCGACCAAGACACGGCAGGTCGTGCGTCACATCCTGCCGAACGCGCTCGGGCCGGTGATCGTCGCCGGCACCATCGATGTCGCCGCCGCCATCATCGCGGAATCCACGCTGTCCTTCCTGGGCCTTGGCTTTCCGCCTGACATCCCGACCTGGGGCCGCATCCTCTACGACGCGAAGGATTATCTCGACATCGCGCCGCACTGGGCCATGTTCCCTGGCGCGGCGATCTTTCTCGCGGTTCTCTCGATCAATTTCATCGGCGACGGCCTGCGCGACGCACTCGACCCGCGCAAGGTGCTGTGATGCCGGACAACGGCATGGAAGCGCCACTGCTCGACATTCGCGGCCTGAAGACGCACTTCGCCACTGACGATGGCATGGTAAGGGCGGTCGACGGCGTCGACATCGCGATCGACCGCGGCGAGACGGTCGGGGTCGTCGGCGAGTCGGGCTGCGGCAAGACCGTCACCGCCATGTCGGTGCTCAAGCTGATCGCGATGCCGCCCGGCAAGATCGTGGCCGGCGAAATCCTGTACCAGGGCCGCGACCTCGTGCCGCTCGGCGCCGACGAGATGGACCGCATCCGCGCCAAAGATATCGCGATGGTGTTTCAGGAGCCGATGACCTCGCTCAATCCGGTTTACACCGTCGGCGACCAGATCGCCGAGGTGGTGCTGCGCCACGAGGGGCTTTCGAAGCGCGCCGGACTGGACAAGACCATCGAGATGCTGCGGCTGGTGCAGATCCCCAATCCCGAGCGGCGCGTGCACGACTATCCGCATCAGTTTTCCGGCGGTATGCGCCAGCGCGTCATGATCGCGATGGCGCTCGCGTGCAGCCCGAAGCTCCTGATCGCCGACGAGCCCACGACCGCGCTCGACGTCACCATTCAGGCACAGATCCTCGACCTGCTCGCCGACATGAAGCAGCGCTTCGGCATGGCGATCATGCTGATCACCCACGCAATGGGCGTGGTGGCGGAGACCGCGCAGCGCGTCGTCGTGATGTATGCGGGTCGCGTGATCGAGGAGGCGCCGGTCGAGCAGCTCTTCGCCGCGCCGCGCCATCCCTATACGCAGGGCCTGATCCGCTCGATCCCGCGCATCGACAAGGCGGCGACGCACAAGGCACGCCTCGAAGCGATCCCCGGCGTCGTGCCAAGCCTGATCAACCCGCCGCCCGGCTGCCGGTTTGCGCCGCGCTGTCGTTTTGCGATGCCGGAGTGCCGCGCCGAAATCCCGCCGCTGCGCGAGGTCGGCGCCGGCCACAAGGTTGCCTGCGTGCTGTGGCCGGCCGTGCAGGAGGCCGCGCAATGAGCGAGCCGCTCCTGCGCGTAACAGGCCTCACCAAGAACTTCCACATCGGCGGCGGTTTTCTGTCCCGCGGACAACAGATGGTGCATGCGGTCGACGGGGTGAGCTTCGAGATCGGCCATGCCGAGACACTGGGGTTGGTTGGGGAATCAGGATCGGGGAAATCAACGACCGGGCGCTGCGTGCTGCGGTTGATCGAGCCGACCGCAGGCGAAATACGGTTCGAAAATCTTGATGTTGTTCACCTCGCTCCGGATGCGCTCAGGATCTTGCGCCGCGATATTCAGATCATATTCCAGGACCCTTTCGCATCGCTCAACCCGCGCATGACGGTCGGCGCCATCATCGGTGAGGCCTTGACCATCCACGGGCTTGCGAAAACAAAGGCCGAATTCACCGCGCGGGTCGTCGAATTGCTCGAAATCGTCGGGCTGCAGGCCGACCACATGCGCCGTTATCCGCACGAATTCTCCGGCGGCCAGCGTCAGCGCATCGGCATCGCACGCGCGTTGGCGGTAGAACCGAAGTTGATCGTGTGCGACGAGCCGGTTTCGGCGCTCGACGTCTCGATCCAGGCACAAGTCATCAATCTGCTCGAAGATCTGCAGCAGAAGTTCCGGATCGCTTATCTGTTCATTGCGCACGATCTGTCCGTCGTCGAACACATCAGCATGCGCGTTGCGGTGATGTACCTCGGCCGCATCGTCGAGATCGCATCCGCGCGCGATCTCTACGCCTCGCCCCGCCACCCCTATACCGAGGCGCTGCTATCCGCGGTCCCCGTCACAAATCCTGCCGCCCGCCGCCAACGCATTGTTCTACAAGGGGAAGTGCCGAGTCCGATCAATCCGCCGAGCGGCTGTCATTTCCACACGCGCTGCCCAATCCGCAAACTCCCGCTCTGCAGTCAGGAAGTCCCCCGACTCAAGGAGACCGCCGGCGGGCACATGGTCGCGTGTCATCTGCGAAGCTGATAGGCTTGTTTTTTCCAGCGTTTTTGATTGCGATCCATGGCAGGAAGCAGCGCAGTGCGGTGGTCGAAGGTCAGGCCGGCAGCGTTTCTTGTTTCCGCGCTGTCCGTCATCGCCCTGTCCGCGTTCGCGTTCCAGCATGTCTGGCGCGAAAACGGCTTGCGCGCGCTGCAGGCCATCAACGAACCGCGCATCGAATTGATCGCGAACGCTGTGCGCGCCGAGATCAACCGGCAGGATCATCTGCCGATCGTGCTCTCGCTCGATGCCGACGTGCGCAATGCGCTAGCGCCGCGGGACCGCGGCCGGCTCGACGGCGTCAGCCACAAGCTCCAGCGCATCAACGCCGAGGCGGATACGCGCGCTCTCTATGTGATCGCCAAGGACGGCGTGGTGCTGGCCGCCGCGACCTCCGACCCGTCCGAAACCCTCATTGGCCGCAACCTCGCCGACCGCTCGTATTTCGTGAAGGCGGTCGAATCTGGCCGCAGCAGCTATCTCGGCATCGATCCCGCCAACAATCGCGTGCGCTATTACCTGGCCGAGGCGATTCGCGATACGGCGCTATTGGGCGTCGCGGTCGTGCGAATAGAATTCGACACGCTCGAATCCACGTGGGGGCGCGGCGGCGAACACGTGCTCATCACCGATGCCGATGGCGTCGTGTTTCTGGCGAGCGATCCTGCCTATCGGTATCGCGTCATTCCCGGTGCATCGGCGGCCCGCCTGCCGACCGAGTCGGCCTCGCCGAGCTATCCGGAAACTCCGGGAAAGCCCGTCGATCTCAGGGTGCTGGAGCAGCGCGGAACGAACGCCGTCGTTGAAGTCAGGACCGGCGACGAGGAGGCGACCTATCTCTATCAGACGTTCGCTTTGCCGGAGTTCGGCTGGACCATCCATCGTTTTGCTGACTTGGCCGTCGTTCAGACGGATCAGCGCGACGGCGCGATCATCGGGGCGGCGATCTCGGCGCTGATCCTCTCGCTTCTTCTTTATGTCGCGCAACGCCAGCGCGCGTATCTGGCCGCGAAACAGGCAGGCGCTCGGCTGCAGTCGGAAGTCGCCGCGCGCACACGCGAACTGCGCGACGCCAATGCGTTATTGCAGACCGAGGTGGACGAGCGTCGGCGCACCGAAGCGCGCCTGCGCGCCACCCAGAACGAACTGGTACAGGCCGGCAAGCTCGCGGCGCTTGGCCAGATGTCGGCTGCGATCGCGCACGAGGTCAACCAGCCGCTCGCAGCGCTGCGCACGTTTATGGCCAGCACCAGGATTTTCGCGCAGCGCGGCGACACCAAGAAAATCATCACGAATCTCGATCTGGTCGACGGCCTCGCGGAGCGCATGGCGAGTATCACCAATCACCTCAAGGCGTTCGCGCGCAAGAGCGAGCCGGGCCGGCCAGAGCCGGTCTCGGTCTCGCGCGCGGTCGAAGGCGCGCTGTTCCTGATCGAGGGCCAGATCAAGGCCGCGGGCGTACGCATCGAGCATGAGATCCAGCCCGATGTGTGGGTGTCGGGCTACGCGGTGCAGCTCGAGCAGGTGCTGGTCAATCTTATCCGCAACGCGCTCGACGCCGTCAGCGACATGCAGCGCCCGGTGATCGAGATCGCGGTGCGCGCGAGCGACGCGGCGGTGCGCATCTCGATTGCAGACAACGGCCCCGGCGTACCGCCGGAGGTTATCGACCGTATCTTCGATCCGTTCGTCACCACCAAGCCGGTCGGCAAGGGCTTGGGACTCGGCCTGTCGATCACCT
>JAXDNZ010000302.1:0-7778 GCA_034669185.1 Hyphomicrobiales bacterium | reverse complement strand
CACCTCGAATTGAAAGGCGCGCAATGTCGCTCTCGGCTCAAACCCTGGACCCGGTCACCGTCGAAGTTGTGCGCAACAAGCTCGAGGGCATCGCCAACGAGATGGAGTTGACGCTGCTCAAGAGCTCGTTCTCGCCCATCGTGAAGGAAGGGCTCGACGCATCCGCAAGCCTGTTCACGCTGCAAGGTGAAACGCTGGCCCAAGCGATCGCGATTCCGATCCATCTCGCCACGCTGATCCCCTGCGTCGCGCGGTTCCTCGTCGAGTTCCCGATCGAGGCGATGCGCGAGGGCGATATCTATTGCATGAACGACCCATATCTCGGCGGCACGCATCTGCCGGACATCGCCGTCGTGATGCCGGTGTTTGTGCGCGGTCGCCCGATCGCGTTCGCCGCCGCCATGACCCACCATCAGGACGTTGGCGGCATGGCGCCCGGTTCGGTACCGACCAACGCGACCGAGATTTTCCAGGAGGGCATCCGGCTGCCGCCGCTGAAGCTGCGCGACGGAGATATCTTCAACGATACGTTGCTGAAGATCCTGCGCAGCAATGTGCGCATCCCCGAGACCTTCGAGGGTGATCTGATGGCGCAGGTCGCGGCATGCACGGTCGGTGTGCGGCGGCTCGCGGCGCTTGCCGAAACCTATGGTGACAATCATTTGACGGCGATATTCGCCGAATTGCTCGATCGCTCCGAGTCGATGACGCGGGACGCGCTGCGCGCGATTCCGCAGGGCACCTATCGCGCCGTCGACTTCCTCGACAACGACGGCATCGATCTCGATCGCCGCATTCGCATCGAAGTCGCGGTCACGGTTGGCGACGGCGCCATGACGGTCGACTTCGCGGGCTCCTCGCCGCAGGTGCGCGGACCTTTCAACGTCGTGCCGTCAGGCAGTCTGGCGGCCAGTTGCTTTGCGCTGCGTGCGATCACCGATCCGAGCATCACCACCAACGGCGGCTGCTTCAGGCCGATCACGCTGAAGCTCCCCGAGGGCTCGATCGTCAATCCGAAAGCTCCGGCGCCGGTCAACTCCCGCACGGCGACCATCAAGCGCATTACCGGCACGATCCTGGCGGCCTTCGCCCACGCGGTACCGGACCGCGTTCCGGCCGACAACGCCGGCGAACTGCTCGCGCTATCGTTCGGCGGCGCGCGGCGTGACGGATCGCGTTACGTGACCGGCGAACTGGTCGCCAGCGGCGCTGGCGCCAGCCGCGGCAAGGACGGCGTCGACGTCATCGAGACCGACGCGACCAATTGCATGAACCTGCCCATCGAAGCGCTCGAGCTGGACGCCCCGATCCGCGTCAACCGTTCCATGCTGCGGCGCGATTCCGGCGGCGCTGGAGCGCACCGCGGCGGTCTCGGCATTGTGCGCGAATACGAGATCCTGCATGGCGAAGTGCGTTTTACGCATCGTGGCGAGCGGCATTTCATCGCCCCGAAGGGCAGAGCCGGCGGCCACGACGGCGCCATGGCGCGCACCGTGATCTACCGCAAGGACGGTGCCGAGGAGGTAGTCCCGTCGAAGCTCGTCACGACCTTGCATGCAGGCGATCGCGTGGTGTTCGAGACTGCCGGGGGCGGCGGATACGGCGATCCGGCGCAGCGCACTGGCGAGCAGCTGCGCGCTGACGTTAATGACGGCAAGGTCAGCCGCGAGGCGGCCGCATCCTACGGCGTGACACGCTCACCTGATGTGACCTGAGATCATATGAGTCGCGAGAACGTCATCCGATCGCTCCAGGCCTATTATGACGACGGCCGCTTCCTGACCGAACTTCGCCGCCGCGTGGCGATCCCGACCGAGAGTCAGGATCCGGCCCGCCGTCCCGAGCTTTATCGGTATCTGGAGGCCGAGATCGGACCGGCCCTGCGTGCGCTCGACTACGCCGTGACGATTTACGACAACCCCGATCCGGCGGGCGGCCCGTTTCTGATCGGGCGTCGGATCGAGGACCCCGATGCGTTGACGGTCCTGACTTACGGCCATGGCGACGTCGTGCGCGGTCTCGACAGGGATTGGCGCAGCGGTCTCTCGCCGTGGACCATCACGCTCGACGGCGACCGCATCTATGGCCGCGGTGTGGTCGACAACAAGGGTCAGCACACGATCAACATCGCAGCGCTCGCCGAGGTCATCGCGGAGCGCGGGCGGCTCGGCTTCAACTCCATCTTCTTTGTCGAGATGAGCGAGGAGGTCGGCTCTCCGGGCATTCACGCGTTCGCCAACGCGCAGCGGGCCGCGCTCGCGGCCGATCTGCTGATCGCCTCCGACGGGCCGCGCGTCACTGTCGGGCGGCCCACGATCTACCTCGGCTCGCGCGGTGCGATGAACATCGAGTTGACGCTCAATCTGCGGGAAGGAGGGCACCATTCGGGCAATTGGGGCGGCCTGCTGGCCAATCCCGGCGTCATCCTGGCGCACGCGATCGCGTCCATCGTGTCGAAAACCGGCGAAATTCTGGTGCCGGAACTGCGGCCAAAGCAGCTGCCACCCTCTGTCCGCAAGGCACTTCAGGACATCACAATCGACGGCGGCGCGGATGGTCCCTCGATCGATCACTGGTGGGGCGAGCCGGGATTGAGCGCGGCCGAGAAGGTCTACGGCTGGAACACGTTCGAAGTCCTGGCCTACATCACCGGCAATCCCGAGGATGCCGTCAATGCGGTGCCGCCCTGGGCGAGTGCGCATTGCCAGATCCGCTTCACCGTCGACAGCAACCCGGCCGACTTCATTCCGGCGCTGCGGCGCCATCTCGACGCCAACGAATTCGCGGCGATTCGCGTGCGCGAAGCACCTGGCCGTCTCGTGTGGCAGGCCAGCCGGCTCGATCCCGACCATCCGGCCGTACAGTGGGCCGCCGCATCGATCCAGCGCACGACCGGCAAGATGCCGGCGCTGCTGCCATGTATCGGTGCGTCAATGCCCAACGATGTCTGGGCCGACATGCTGGGCATGCCGACCGTCTGGGTCCCGCACTCCTATGGCGGCTGTTCGCAGCACGCCCCCAACGAACACGGGCTCGGCTCGTTGATGCGGGAAGGCCTCGAAATGATGGGGGGCCTGTTCTGGGATCTGGCGGAGGACCCGCCGGACATCCGCCGGCCGTCGTGATGAGAGGGCAGGTGTCCACCGGCGTCGCGGCTCTGGTTTCGATGCTCTGGCTGCAGATCGCCAACGCAATCACCTGGATGACCCTGCCCATACTCGCCCCGCAGCTGGCGCCCTTGGCCGATGTTGCGCCGAGCACGATCGGCCATTTCACTGGCGTCATGTTTGCGGGCGCGCTGTTGCCGACGCTGATGGCTGGCGCAGTGATGCCGCTCGTTGGACCGGTGCGCCTGGCGCAGCTCACCACCGCGTTCGGTGCTGTCGGCCTGCTGATTGCCGCCACTGGCAGCGTCTGGGCCTTGCTGATCGGCGCTCTCCTCATCGGAGCCGGGTACGGGCCGGGCGCTCCGCTGTCGAGCGTGGTGCTGGCTCACCATACGAAGCCGGAGTGGCACGGACTCGTCTTTTCGGTGCGCCAGAGCGGCATTCCGCTCGGAGGACTGCTCGCGGGCCTCACGCTACCGGCGGTCGCGCTGGCGCTTGGAACGCGCGAGGCGGTGATGGTGGCGGCGGCGGTCGCCTTGGTCAGCGCGCTGATGGTCGAGCCGGCTCGCGCGAGGCTCGATGCGCCGCTGCGATCGGCCAAACGGCCGAAGCTCGGCGCCCTCTTGCGCAACATTTCGATGCGCCGGGCGCTCACAGCGCATCCCGATCTTCCCCGCGTCACCTATGGCGGGTTCGCCGCCGCTACCGTTCAAGGCTCGGTTTTTGCGCTGCTGGTGACATTCTTGGTCGAGCGTGCCGGCTTCGACCTGATCACCGCGGGTTTGATATTTTCGGCAATGCACCTATCGGGCTTCGTGGCCCGCATCGCTTTCGGCTATGCGTCGGACCGCTTCTTCCGGCCGCAATCGCTGTTGGCCGCACTCGCTGCCGTCGGCGTCGCGACGCTGTTGATCCTGCTCCTCGTCGGCGGCAAGGTATCGTTTGCAGTCGTGATCGTGCTCGCCGCCGTCATTGGCGCAACGGTATCCGGCTGGAACGGCGTCATCATGGCCGAACTCGCCCGGCTGTCGCCCCCCGGGCTGGTGGCCTCGGTCAGCTCGAGTGCGGTGACCTGCATCTATCTCGGCTACATGATCGGCCCGGTCATGACGAGCGGCCTGGTCGGCCTGTCCGGTTCGTATCTGCTGGGCTTTGCGCCGGTCATGCTGGCCCTGCTGGCCGCCTCCGTTTTATCCGCCGCAAACCTGTTTTGGCCGAAGCAGGCTGGTGCCCAATGACTTGATCGCTGGCGATGCGGTATCATACCGAGGAAGTTCTGGAGGGCGTGTTGACCGAGATCAAGGTCGGATATTGCACGTTGTGCCGCTCTCGGTGCGGTTCCTTGAATCATATTGCTGACGGCAAACTCGTTGCAGTAACCGCCAATCCCGCGCACCCGACCGGCGCAGCTCTCTGCGCAAAAGGCCGTGCCGCTCCAGAGCTTGTCGGCAGTCCTCGCCGTCTCACCAAGCCGCTGATGCGAACCAATCCGCGTGACTCTTCGTCAGCAGGCTGGATGGAAATCGAATGGGAAGAGGCGCTCGAAACCATCGCCCGGCGCCTCGGTGAGATTCGGCACAGCGACGGCGCGGAAGCGGTCGCGTTCGCCGTTACGACGCCGAGCGGAACGCCGATGGTCGACAGCTTTGAGTGGGTCGAGCGATTCATTCGCGTGTTCGGCAGCCCAAATCTTGTTTATGCGGTCGAGATCTGCGGCTGGCACAAAGATTACGCACACGCTCTCACGTTCGGCCGCGGCATCGGCGTTCCGGATCACGAAAACGCGGACACAATCGTGCTCTGGGGACACAATCCTGCGCGCACGTGGCTCGCGCAGGCGGCTCGGGTGGCAGATGCCCGGCGGCGCGGCGCGACGGTGGTTGTCGTCGATCCGAAGCGCGGCGGCTCCGGCGAGGGGGCCGACCTGTGGCTGCCGATCCGGCCGGGCACCGACGGCGCGCTCGCCATGGGCGCTATCCGCGATCTTCTAGACACAAACAGCTTTGATCGTGCGTTCGTGGCGCAATGGACCAACGCGCCGATGCTCGTCGACGAGAAGAGCGGTCGCTTCCTCCGGGCATCCGACCTGTGGAGGGGCAGCGACAGCGAAATATTCGTCGTCCTCGGCAGCGACGGGCAACCGCAACGGTACGATCCGCGCCGGCAACTGGCTGCAGCCGACCTGCAACTCGACGCGCGGTTGGCGCTCCGCACGCACGACGGCCGTCTGCTCGAATGTGCAACGGCGTTCAGCCTGCTCAAGGAGGCATGCGCGCCTTATACCGTCGCCGTGGTCGCCGAAATAACACGGCTCGCGCCTGCGGATGTCGAGCGTTTCTGCCGCCTGTTTCGCGGCAGCCCGCGTCTCGCCTACCACTCATGGACCGGTGTCGGCCAACACACCAACGCAACGATGACGGAGCGCGCGATCGCAACGCTCTATGCGCTGACTGGCGCAACCGACCGCAGGGGAGGGAACCTCTGGACCGTCGCACCGCCGGCACGGGTCGTCTCGGATTACAGTCTGCTTGATCGGTCGCAGCAGAAGAAGGCGCTCGGGCTGGACGAATTGCCGCTCGGCCCGCCGGCTCGCGGATGGATCACGGCACGGGATTTTTGCTGTGCGGTCCTCGAGAGCAAGCCGTATCGCGTGCGCGCTTTGATGAGCTTTGGAACCAACTTCGCTGTCTCGCAAGGAGGTTCCTCGCGCAACCGCCGCGCCCTTCAGGCGCTGGATTTCCATGTCCACGTCGACATGTTCATGAATCCGACCGCTGAGAATGCCGACATCGTTCTCCCTGCCAGTATGCCGTGGGAGCGTGAGGCGCTGAAGATCGGGTTCGAGATCACACAGGATGCCGCCGAACTCATTCAATTGCGTCAGGCGATGGTCCCGGCGCTGGGCGAATGCCGCGCCGACTACGACATCGTCTTCGATCTCGCCTGTCGGCTCGGCCATGCGGATGCGTTTTTCGGCGGCTCGGTCGAGGTCGCGTGGAATCATCAGCTCGCGCCGACCGGATTGACCGTCGCCGACTTGCGCGCTGCCCCCGAGGGGATCCGGGTGCCGCAAGCCGTTGGCGAGCGCAAGTATTCCAGGCGGGCCGACGACGGCACGGTCACGGGATTTGCAACACCGACGAGACGGGTCGAGCTCTATTCGGAGCTCCTGGCGTCGCACGGCTATCCGCCGCTGCCCGGATACGTCGCGCCGGCCGGTGTTTCGGGCGCTGCGGCCGCCAACCTGCCGCTGATCATGTCGACGGCGAAGTCTGCATGGTACGTCCACAGAACGCACCGCCACGTCGCATCGCTGCGCCGCAAGGCACCCGATCCCGGCATCGAGATCAGCCCGAACACAGCGAGCGCGCGAGGGATCGTGTCGGGTGACTGGGTCAAGGTGCAAACCGCGAAAGGGGAGGCGCGGCTGCGCGCGCGTCTCGATCCCAGCCTCCAGGATGGCGTCGCGATCGCCGAATTCGGATGGTGGGAGGATTGCCCACCGCTGGGCCGCAACGGCATGCCGCTGACCGGAGCGGCCTCATCGAACATCAACGACGCGCTGTCCGATGACGATCGCGACCCTGTCAGCGGATCGGTGCCGTTGCGCGCGGTCGCCTGCGAGATCACCCGAGAGGCGATGGCCAGCCGCGGATGGTGGGACGGAGAGCGCTCGTTTCAAGTGACTTCGGTGCGTCCGGAAGCCGACGACGTTGTGGCTTTGTCGATGACGCCGCTGGATGGCGGCCCTCTGGCCGACTTTTTGCCCGGGCAGCACGTCATGGTTGGGACACCAGGCGGGCACTTGGCCCGCGCCTATTCGCTGACCGGATCATGCGACGCTCCCGCAACGTACGACATCGCGGTGAAACTGATCTTGGGCAGTCGCGCAGATGGATCGAACGGACGCATGTCGACCCATATCCACGGACTCGGGGTCGGGAGCGTACTGAACCTGCGGGCACCGGGTGGAACGTTTACGCCACCTCTCACGGGGAATCGCCCGGTTTTGCTGATGGCCGCCGGCATCGGCATCACGCCGTTCGTGAGTTATATCCATGCGCTGGCGAGAACACCCACGAAACACCGGCCGCCTGGTATTCATCTGATCTACGTTGGCCGAAATCGCACCCAGCATCCGTTCGGCGCGCAGCTTCGATCGGCCGCCCGCAAGATTCCGGAGCTGCAGCTCACCTATGTCTTCACCTCGCCGGCGGATTGCGACCACCCTGTCCGTCATTACGATCTCGCCGGGCGATCGTCGCTCCTCTCGGCTTCGCTTCCTCTCGCGGCGCGGCGTCCGCTCGCCTACATCTGCGGCCCGACCGGATTCATCGCCGATGCGACGTCGCGCGTGCTGAGTGCCGGTGTGCCAGCCTTCGACGTCTTCACCGAAATCTTCGTCTCTCCGGCCGAGATACCGCCCGACCTGAAGCCGCGAAAGATCGTCCTCAAGAAAAGCGGCTCCCACTATCGCTGGGCACCCGAGGCCGGGACGCTGCTCACCGCGGCCGACGCGGCCGGCGTCCATCTTCCGAGCGGCTGCCGCACAGGACAGTGCGAAAGCTGCAATGTGAAAGTCCTGTCCGGGACCGTCACGCATGTCGCGCCCTTCGATGGTCCGCCGGACCAGTGCCTCACGTGCCGTGCCGTTCCGTTGAGCGACCTTGT
>JAXDNZ010000301.1:0-7246 GCA_034669185.1 Hyphomicrobiales bacterium | reverse complement strand
TGCATCTTGCCGTCGCGGTCGGTGAAGTAAGTGAACATGAAGAACGACAGCCAATCCGGCGTCGCCTCGTTGAAGGCGCCGAGCATGCGCGGCGCATCGGGGGAGCCGGAGCGTCGGCGCAAAAGGTCGTCGGCTTCCTCGCGCCCGTCGCGTCCAAAATATTTCTGCAGCAGATAGACCATTGCCCAGAGGTGGCGGCCTTCCTCGACGTTGACCTGGAACAGGTTGCGCATGTCGTAGAGCGAGGGCGCGGTCTTGCCGAGGTGGCGCTGCTGCTCCACGGACGCGGGCTCGGTGTCACCCTGGATCACGATCAGGCGGCGCAGCATCGCGCGATGCTCGCCCGGCACTTCCTGCCAGGCCGGCTCGCCGAAGCTTTGTCCGAACGGGACGACCCGGTTCTCTTCCTGTGGCGCAAGCAGGATGCCCCAGCGGTATTCGGGCATGCGCACGTAATCGAACTTGGCCCAGCCGCGCGGATCGACCGAGTACGCGGTGCGCAGATAGACCAGCGACTCCTGGAAGCCGTCCGGCCCCATGTCGTGCCACCAGTTGATGTAGCCCGGATGCCATCCCTCCAGCGCTTTCAGCACGCGGCGGTCCTCGGTGAGCCCGACATTGTTTGGGATCGTTGTGGAGTAATCGACCTTGATGTCGTGCACGTTCATGATCAAACCCTCTTCAAATCGAAATTCGGCTTCTGCCCGCTGCCGTAGCGCGTCAGCGCGCCTTCGGGTCCGACCGCGTTCGGGCGCTGGAAGATCCAGTTCTGCCACGCGGTCAGCCGCGCGAAGATCTTCGTCTCCATCGTCTCGGGGCCGGCGAAGCGCAGGTTCGCCTCCATGCCGGTGAGGCCGTCGGGCGAGAAGCTCGCGCGTTCTTCCAGGAACACGCGCACCTCGTCCTCCCAGTCGATATCGTCGAGCGCGAAGGTGACGAGGCCGAGCTCGTCGGATCGTTCGGCGTCGAGCGTCTGGCCGATCTCCTTCTCGGCCGCATCGAGCGACGCCGGCTCGCCGAGGAAGCGCGTGGCGAGCCGCGAGAGCCCATTCGACATCGGGTAGCGGCCGAAATTCACGCCGAGCAGCATCAGCGCCGCGGCCGGGCGATTGTCGCCAAACTCGCCGAGCGCCATGTAGGACCGGTCGGCCGCGAAGGCGAGCTCGGCGAGCGTGCCGGCAAAGCACGAGCCCGGCTCGATCAGCGCCACCAGCGAGCGCGACGTCATGTCGATGCGCTTGAGCACGCGCTTCCACAATCCGAGGATTTCGCGCGCCAGCCAGTGTTCGGCGTTCGCCACGAGAAATTCGTCGTGCGCGACCACGGCGGCGGGATCGCCGAGCGTCTTGAACACGATTGCGGCGGTCTCGAGTTCGTTGAGGCGCAAGTGCAGGATCGCGTCGTCGAGCTCGCGCGCGCAGGCGAGTGGCCAGTAGTCCGCGCCGAGCTTGACCAGCGCGTCCACATCGGCCGGAGGCTTATCCCCGGGTCCGCGGATCGTGATCGTGGCGATCCGCTCGGCGCGCGCGATGTCGACCTCGACGGTCGAATAGCGGATCCGGCCGTCGGCGATGGCGCGCTTCAGCGGGGTCAGCGCGATGCCTTGGTGGGTGGTGCGCGGGCCCGCCGCGCGCAGTGCCGCGGTGCGCTCGGCGACCGCGGCATCGAGTTTCGAGCGCGCCACGACCTCGTCGACCAGGCGCCAGTCGACGGCGCGTTTGCCTTTCACGCCTTCTTCCGTGGTGCAGAACACGTCGGCGTGGTCGCGCCGGACTTTCCGCTTGTCGGTGACGCGTGTGAGCCCTCCGGTGCCCGGAAGTACCGCGAGCAGCGGCAATTCCGGCAATGACACCGATGCCGAGCCGTCGTCCACCAGGATGATGTGATCGCAGGCGAGCGCCAGCTCGTAGCCGCCGCCGGCCGCCGTGCCGTTCACGACGCAGAGATATTTCTGCCCGGACGAAGCGCTCGCGTCCTCGATACCGTTGCGCGTCTCGTTGGTGAACTTGCAGAAATTGACTTTGTGCGCGTGCGTTGCGCTCGCCAGCATGCGGATGTTGGCGCCGGCGCAGAACACGCGCTCCTTGGCGGAGCGCAGCACGACGACTTTCACCTGCGGATGCTCGAAGCGCAGGCGCTCGACCGCGTCGGCCAGCTCGATGTCGACGCCGAGATCGTAGGAGTTGAGCTTGAGCTCGTAGCCGCCGAGCAGCGGCGATTTCTCGTCCACGTCCATCGTCAGCGTCGCGACCTCGCCCTCGACCGCGATCTTCCAATGGCGATAGCGCGAAGGGTCGGTGCGGAAATCGATGACGCGCGCTTGTGCGTCACCGTCGGCGCGGTTCGCGGCCTCGCCCATGAACGCCCTCCAAAAACCGTCTGAACTATAGTGCTTTGTATTGAGGAACTATAGTGCATATCGCCGCTGCGCGCAAACGCCGGCTGTGGAATAAATTATGCTGCGACTTCAACCCCTTCGCCGTGAACACGGAAGATTTGGTCGGCAAACGCCGTGATCACACTCAGCGTTTCTTCCGGCTTCTCGCGATGTGGCGCATGGCCGACACCGGGCAGCAGCAGTGTCTCGACCGGGCAATAGCATTCCTGTTCAGCGACGCGCGCCTGAGCGACGGTCCCGTAGGGGTCGGCCTCGCCCTGAATGATCAGCATCGGGACGCGGACATACGCCAGCGCGTCGGTGGTATCGAAACTTGCGAAGCCGGGGTCGAGCCACGCCCCGCTCCAGCCGCGAAACGCCGCATCGACATCCGCGTGGTGGCGCGCAAGCCGCGCGCGCAGATCGGTCGTCCGGTACGTCTCGACGGTTTTCTTGATCGCCGCGATGTTGCTCGCCTCCATGAAGAAATGCGGCGCCATCAGGATCAGTCCACGCACGCGATGGTCCTGCACGCTGCCGGCGTAGTATGCCGCGATCGTCGCGCCGTCGCTGTGGCCGAACAGGATGCCGCGCTTGAAGCCGATGGCGTCGAGCAGCTTGGGCAGTGCGTCGGTCGCCTCGCGCTGCATGTAGTCGAGCGGACGCGGCAGCGTGATCGCCGATGATTTGCCGTAGCCGGCGCGCGAATAGACGAACACGCCGGCCCCGGTACGCTCCGCGAGTCTCTGCGGAAACTCGCCCCAGGTGGTGACCGACCCGAGGCCCTCGTGCAGCATTACGATAGTCGGTGCTTTGCCGGGACGCGGTCCAATCATGCGGTACTCGAGCGAGGTGCCGTCGATCGAGACCTGGCCTTGATCTGCGAGGGTCATGAGAAGAACGCGTTCCACAGCATCGCGAACCCGGAGATTAGCATCAAGCCGTCGAGGATGTAACGAAACGACTCGGCGTCAAGTCTTACGACGAAGCGCTTTGAGAGGAATGTGCCTGCCATCAGCGCCCCGCCGGCGATCAGGCCCTTGACGAAAGTATCCAACGGCATCGCACCGAAACCACGGAAGGCCAGCACCTTCGCAACGTAGATCGCAAGCGAGCCCGCGGCCTCCGTTGCCAGGAACGCGCCCTTCACGAGGCCATACATCAGGAAAATCGGCACCGTGATCGGCCCGGTAGTGACCACGATGCCGGTGATGTAGCCGACCGCCGCGCCGATGACCGCGAGATGCCAGAGCTTGAGCTTGAAATTGTGCGACGCGAGCCAGCGCCGTCCGGGGATCATCGCGAGGAGAAACAATCCGATCGCGATGTCGACCGCGCGCGAAGGCAGCACGAGCAGGGTCTTCGCGCCAAGCACGGCACACGGAACGGCGGCGACGGAATAAGCAAACGTCGCGCGCCAGTCGACCTCGCGCCACCACGCGAGAATGCGCGAGAAATTTCCGATGATGGCAGCGACCGCCATGATCGGCACGGCTTCTTTCGGGCCGAACTGCCACACCAGGACCGGCACGAGCATGATCGACGATCCGGTGCCGATGATGCCGCTGATCGCGCCCGCCAGCAGCCCGACCGCGCAGACGAAGATGAATTGCAAGGGTCGAGCCTCGCGTACGGCCTCTTATTCCCCTCGCCCCGCGCAGCGGGGAGAGGGTGCCCGAGCGGAGCGAGGGCGGGAGAGGGGCCCTCTCCCGGCTCACCGTCTACGCGTCGCTTCGACGCTTCGCCACCCTCTCCCGCAAGCGGGAGAGGGGAAAGCAAGAAAGAATCTTAGTCCCTCAGCTTGAACCGCTGAATCTTGCCGGTCGCGGTCTTCGGCAAACTGTCCACGATCTCGATCCAGCGCGGATACTTCCACATGCCGATCTGCTGCTTCACGTGCTCCTTCAGCGCTTCGCGCAGCGGCTCGGCGTCGCCGGTTTTGGCGCCGTCTTTCAGCGTGATGTAGGCCTTCGGCCGCAGCAGCCCGTCGCCGTCTTCCTTTGCCACCACCGCGGCTTCCAGCACGGAGGGGTGCGTGATCAGCGCCGATTCAACATCGAACGGTGACACCCACAATCCGGAGACCTTGAACATGTCGTCGTTGCGCCCGCAGTAGCGATACATGCCGTCCGCCTCGCGAACGTAGATGTCGCCGGTGCGCGTCCATTCGCCCTCAAACGTGCGGCGCGATTTTTCCCGTTGATTCCAGTAGCCCTCCGCGGCGGTCGGCCCGCGTACCAGCAGCTCGCCGAGCTCGCCGTCCGGCACCTCGGCGCCCTTGTCGTCGACGATGCGCAGGTCGTAGCCGGCGACCGCCACGCCGGTGGTCCCATAACGCAGTTTGCCCGGCTGGTTGGAAATGAAGATGTGCAGCATCTCGGTGGAACCGATGCCGTCGAGAATGTCGACGCCGAAGCGCTTCTTCCATTCGGTGCCGACATGCTCGGGCAGTGCTTCCGCCGCAGACACGCACCAGCGCAGGCGCTTCGAGCCGTTCTCCGGCGTGCAGGCGGCGTCGGCGAGCATCATCGCGTAGAGCGTCGGCGCGCCGAAGAACAGCGTCGGCTGCTCGCGCCGCAGCACCTCGAAGATCGCGGCCGGCGCCGGGCGATCAGGAAGCAGCGCGGCCGTCGCACCGACCGACATCGGGAAGGACATGCCATTGCCGAGGCCATAGGCGTGATAGAGCTTGCCGGCCGAAAAGCAGACGTCGTTCTCGGTGATGCCGAGCACGCCCTGGCCGTAGAGTCTGGCCGTCGCCATCGGGCTCGTGTGCACATGCCGCACGCCTTTCGGCATGCCGGTCGAGCCGGACGAATAGAGCCAGAACGCGACCTCATCGCCCGACGTCTCGGCGGGCGGCGCCGCGCTTTCGGCGGCGAGCAATTTGGTGAAACTCGGATATTGCGCGGGCGCATCGCCGACCAGCACCAGCGTCTTGAGCGGAAGTCCCGCCATCGCGGTCTCGGCGGCCTTGAGGAATGGGGGCGAGACGAACAGCGCCTTGGCGCGTGAATCTTGCAGGATGTAGCGGAACTGCTCGACCGGCAGCAGCGTGTTGAGCGGAATGGGAATGATGCCGGCCCTTATTGCTCCCCAAAACAAAATCGGGAAATCGACCGTGTCGAGCATGATCATGGCGACGCGGTCTTCGCGGCCAAGCCCGAGCCGCGCGAGCATCGCCCCGACGCGTGCCGCGTTCTCCGCCAGTTCGCCGTAGGTGAGCTTTCGCGCCGGATCGATGAAGGCGATCTTGCCGCTGCGCCCTTCGGCGACATTGCGGTCGACCATGTCGACCGCCGCATTGTAGCCTCGCGCAGCCATCACCCGGCGTTTCCTTGTCGCTCCCTGATTTGGGCGGCAGTATAGTTGGCAACGTCTGCGGGACAACCGGACGACATCCGGGAGGAGCAATCGATGCGCAAGGCGCTCCGCGCCTTCATCGCCGCGGCGGCGCTGGCCGCGGCTCCGGCCCATGCGCAGACCGACTTTCCGAACCGGCGCATCCACATGATCGTGCCGTATCCGGCGGGCGGGATCGTCGACATCGTCACGCGTATCGTGACCGACAAGCTCTCCGAGATCTGGCGCCAGCCGATCGTGGTCGAAGCAAAGCCCGGCGCGAGCGGCAACATCGCGTGGGACCAGGTCGCGCGCGCCGAACCCGACGGATACACCTGGACGTTCGTCCGGCCCGGGACCCTGGCCAACCCCGGCCGCCTACGCGCTGCCCGGAAGCTGAAGGAGAAAAGCATGAACGCACCCGCCACCCAGCCGACCATCTCGGTCGGGGGATTCTCGATCGACATCCTGGTCCAGGGCTTTCCCGGCAAGACCGTCTGTCACGGCGGGCTCGGCTGGAGCACGGTCGCGCTGGTGCGCGGGCAAGGCCGGGTGGTTCTGATCGATGCCGGCAATTTCGGTATGCGCCGGCTGATCTCCGAGCGGCTCTCCGCGCATGGCCTCTCATGCGCCGACGTGACCGATGTGATCCTGACGCACGCGCACTACGATCACTCGATCAATTGGCCGATGTTTTCCACCTCGCGCATCCTGATCGGCAAGGGCGAGCTCGAATGGGCGGTCAAGCAGCCGCTCGGCCACCACACGATCCCGGAATTCTATGTACGCGAGCTCGCCGTCTCCAAGCAATTGCACAACGTCGAGGTCGCCGAGGAAGTGCTGCCGGGGCTCACCGCCTACGCGGCGCCGGGGCACACGCCCGGCCATCTCGTCTACGTACTCAACGGCGGCGAGCGCGACGTGATCTTCTCTGGCGACGCAGCGAAGAACCGCGCCGAAATGCTTTCGCTTACGGCCGACATGACAATGAACGCCGCCGACAGCCGCGCCACGATGGAGCGCATCTGGGAATTCTGGCGCAAGAAACCCGGCTCGATCCTGGTGCCGGGCCACGACGTGCCGATGCGGCTCGAGAACGACGAGCCGGTCTACATCGCCAAGCGCACTGCCGGCATCAGCGCCTGGTTCGGCCGCAAGCTCGACGAGACGACGCTGATCGAGCTGAAAGTGTAGTTTCGCGCGGCCGGACCTACAGCTTTGGAATACCGGCCTGATCGATCACGCTCTTGAACACGCCGATCTCCTTGGTGACGCGCGCCCACGCGGCCTCGGCACCTTTCGGCCGTACCAAGAAGCCGGCCGCATAAAGCTTGGCTTTCATTTCCGGCGTGGAGAGAACTTTCAGCGTTTCGGTTTCAAGCCATTTGACGACGTCCGGCGGCGTCTTGGCCGGCGCCAGCAGGACCGTGTCGGTCGCGAACACGAAGTCCTTGAAACCCTCCTCCTCCATGGTCGGAACGTCGGGGAAGTCTGGCCAGCGTTGATCGCTCGAGATCGCGAGACATC
>JAXDNZ010000300.1:0-5522 GCA_034669185.1 Hyphomicrobiales bacterium | reverse complement strand
CTCATCCCGCCCTCGATCACGATGGTGGTCTACGCGGTTGCGGCGAACGCCTCGATCATCCAGATCTTCCTTGCCGGCTTTTTGCCGGGCCTTCTCGTGATGGCGCTTTATTCCGGCTACATCATCGTCTGGGCGCTGACCAATCCCGGCAAGCAGCCGCCCGCCGAACCGCCGATGTCGTTGCGCATGAAGCTGCGCGAATCCGCGCAGCTTCTCCCGGTGATGCTGCTCATCATCATGGTGTTCGTCACGCTCATGGTCGGCTGGGCGACCGCGACGGAATGCGCGGCGTGGGGCGTGCTCGGCTCTCTTGCGATTGCCTGGTGGCACGGCTCTCTGACCTGGGACTCGTTCTGGCTCAGCGTGATGGGTTCGACGCGCGTCACCTGCATGATCATGCTGATCCTCGCGGGTGCGTCCTACATGTCGACCTCGATGGCCTACACCGGCATTCCGCTGGCGATCGCCGGCTGGGTCGACAGCCTGCATCTTTCCCCCTATGCGCTGATCGCGGCGCTGACCGTGATGTACATCGTGCTCGGCACCGCACTCGACGGCATCTCAATGATCGTGCTGACCACTGCGGTCGTCATCCCGATGATCAAGCAGGCCGGCTTCGATCTCGTGTGGTTCGGCATCTTCGTCGTGCTCGTGGTCGAGATGGCGGAGGTGTCGCCGCCGGTCGGCTTCAACCTGTTCGTGCTGCAAACCATGAGCGGCAAGGACTCCAATACCGTCGCGCGCGCGTCGCTGCCGTTCTTCTTCCTGCTGGTCGTGGCGGTTGCGCTGATCACGATATTTCCTAGTATCGTGATGGTCGTGCCGCGGTACTTCTATCCCGCGTAAACATTACAAGAGGGCGTCACAATGAAACCTTCCAGGCCATTTCTTTTCCTTGCGCTCGCAGGCTCGCTCGCACTCGCGAGCGGACCGGCTGCGGCGCAGACCAAATGGAATCTTCCCGCCGCCTACCCGGCGGACAATCCGCACTCGGAAAATCTCGTCGCATTTTCCAAGGACGTCGAAGCCGCGACCGGCGGCAAGCTGCAGATCCAGGTGCACGCCAACGCCTCGCTGTTCAAGGCGCCGGACATCAAGCGCGCGGTCGCCACCGGCCAGGCGCAGATGGGCGAGGTGCTGCTCTCGATCCACGAGAACGAGGACGCGCTGTACGGCATCGACGTGGTGCCGTTTCTGGCGGTGAGCTTTGCCGACTCGATGAAGCTCTACAAAGCCTCGAAGGCGGGAATCGAGAAGAAGCTCGCCGCACAGGGCATCATGCTGCTGTTCGCGGTGCCGTGGGCGCCGCAGGGCATCTACGTGAACAAGGACCTCAACTCGATCGCCGACATGAAGGGCCTGAAATGGCGCGCCTACAACGTCGGCACTGCGAAGATCGGCGAAGCGGTCGGCGCGCAATCGGTCACCGTGCAGGCGGCCGAGTTGCCGCAGGCGCTCGCGACCGGCGTGGTCAACTCGTTCATGTCGTCGGGCGGCACGGGTTACGACTCCAAGGTCTGGGAGTCGCTGACCCACTTCTACGACACCCAGGCCTGGATTCCGAAGAACTACACGCTGATGAACAAGGCGGCATTCGACGCGCTCGACAAGCCGACGCAGGAGGCGATCCTGAAAGCCGCGGCGACCGCGGAAGCGCGCGGCTGGAAGGCCTGGCAGGACAAGGCCAGCTGGTACCTCGACCAGCTCAAGGCGAAGGGCATGAAAGTGCAGGCGCCGAGCGCCGAGCTTGCCTCCGGCTTCAAGAAGATCGGCGAGCAGCTCACCGCGGACTGGCTGAAGAAGGTAGGCCCCGACGGTCAGGCGATCGTCGACGCTTATCGGAAGATGTGAGGATCGGATTTCCCCTCTCCGCGCAAAGCTCGCGCTCCTTCACCTCTCCCCGCCTGCGTGGACAGGTCGCGAGCGAAGCGAGCGGGAGAGGGACGTTTCCCGAGCGAGAATCTCTAGGAGGCCCTCTCCCGCCCTCGCTGCGCTCGGGCACCCTCTCCCGCAAGCGGGAGAGGGGATGAGAGAGTGGTCGCGGGGAGAGGGAGGGGAGAGACCACCCATGCCTCTCGGCGTCCTGATGCTGGACACGCGCTTCACACGCTTCGTCGGCGACATCGGCAATCCTGAGAGCTACGCGCAGCCGGTGCTGTTCGAGGTCGTGCGCGGCGCGACGGTCGACAAGGTCGTGCCCGCGAAGGCGCCGCCGCTGATCGAGGATTTCGTCGCCGCGGGCAATCGGCTGATCGAACGCGGCGCGGATGCGATCACGACCGGCTGCGGCTTTCTCGTGCTCAACCAGGCGGAGCTGAGCAGCCGGCTCGCCGTTCCGGTCGCGACCTCGGCGCTGCTGCTGATTCCGTCGCTGCTGACGCTGTTGCCCGCGGGCAAACGGCTCGGCGTTCTGACGTTTTCCGGCGCCGATCTTACCGCCGCGCACTTCCTGGCCGCCGGCGCGCCGCCGGACACGCCGGTCGAAGGCGTGGCGCAGGACGGCGTGTTCCAGAAGGCGATCTACGAGCAGCCGTGCGACGACAGCGTTTCCGCGCGGGAGTCGGAGGTTGTTGCGGCGGCCCGCCGGCTGATCGCGCGTCACGCCGACATCGGCGCGATCCTGTTCGAGTGCACCAATTTCCCGCCGCACCGCGCCGCGGTCGAGAAGGCGACCGGCCTGCCGGTCTACGACGTGTTCACGCTGATCGGGATGCTGCGCGTGTAGCCCGGATGAGCGAAGCGACATCCGGGGAGATCGTCCCGCATGTCGCTGCGCTCATGCGGGCTACGAAAATGGCGGGGGCCCGGCGGATTTTCCGCCGAGCCCCCTTAACATATCAGCCGGCCTGTAAGCCGGGTTCTGTACGGCGGCGGGCGAACCCGCCGCGTGACGGCCATTCCTCTGGGATGTTGCTTGCGCAGCACCTCCAGCAACCTACCCGGACGACCAGACCCGGACACAGGTCCCGTGACTTGCGTCACGCGCCGTCCCTATTCGGTTTTGCTCCCGGTGGGGTTTGCCATGCCGCTGCCGTTGCCGGCAGCGCGGTGCGCTCTTACCGCACCCTTTCACCCTTGCCGCCCCCGCCGAAGCGGGGAAGGCGGTCTGCTCTCTGTTGCACTGTCCCTGAAGTTGGCCGCGCTTGCGCGCGGTTTCCTCCGCCGGACGTTATCCGGCACCGCATGTCCATGGAGCCCGGACTTTCCTCCCGTGCCGCCTTTCGGCATTGGCACGAGCGGCCGTCCGGCCGACTGACGCGGCTCGACCTAGGCGCTTTGCCCAAGCAAATCAAGCAAGCGCGGCCGACGCCGTTAACAGACGCCGCAGCGTTTCGCGCGTGGAGACGTCCGCGACGCCGTCGACGCGCGCAGGACGGAAATGGCGCTGGAAAGCGGTGACGACCTCGGCTGTCGCCGCGTCGTAGTGGCCGGAAGCTTCGATGCCGTAACCGTAACGCGCGAACAAGCGCTGCAAATCAGCGACCTCGTCGCCTTGCGCGCCGATCTTAAGCACCCGTGCTTCCGTGACCGGTGCGGGCTCGACCCATAAGCCGACGCCTGCGGCGGCGAGGCGCGCCCACGGAAACTTCTCGCCCGGGTCTTGCTTGCGCGCGGGCGCGATGTCGGAATGCGCGACCACGCGGTCGGCGCGGATGTTGCGCCGCGCGATGATGTCGCGGCAGAGCGCGATCACGGCGTCGATCTGCGCCTCAGGAAAATCCGGATAGCCGCCTTCGTGCCCGGGGTTGACGATCTCGATCCCGATCGAGCGCGAATTGATGTCGTGTTCTCCTTCCCACATCGACACGCCCGCATGCCAGGCGCGCCGCGCCTCCGGCACGAGCTGATCGATGCGGCCGTCCTCGTAGACGAGATAATGCGACGAGACTTTCGCGATCGGATCGCACAGGCGCGCGAGCGCGTCCGCGCCGGTCTGCGCGGTGTAATGCAGCACGATCATGTCGATCGCGTGCTTGCGATCGTTGTGGTTCGGCGATGGCAAGGCGCGGGCATCCTTGACGTCGGGATCATGCGCCGTCATGGGTCGATCAGCACGCCCGGATTGAGCAGCCCTTGCGGGTCGAGCGCCTTCTTGGCGGCGCGCAATGCGTCCGCGAACAGCGGCGGACGCTGTCTGTCGTACCACGGCCGGTGCTCGCGCCCGACCGCATGATGGTGGGTGACCGTCCCGCCGTTTGCGATCACCGCGTCGAGCGCCGCGCTCTTGATCGCGGTCCATTGCGCGCGGAGCTTGCCCGGATCGCCGAGCGCGTGGAACGTGAAGTAGGGCGCGGGCCCATCGGGATATGCGTGCGTGAAACGGCACGTGACCTCGCCGTTGCGGCCGGTCGCCTGCTTGATGGCATTCTCGGTCGTCGACCTGACCGCGTCATGGAACGGCTCGAAGCGGTCCCAGGTGATCGACGTCTCGAACGTATCGTTGATCACGCCGCGCAGGATCAGCCGCTCCATCGCGTAGGGCATGCGGATGAACGCGTTGCGCCACACCCCGGCCGCACCCTCGCGATGCGCCTCCGCGCTGTTGCCTTCCGGGGTGCCGCCGTGATCGGCGCAGCATTCGAGCGCGCGCTTCAGCCACGGCGCGACGTCGTGGTCGGCCGATTCGAAGGCCAGCACCATGATGGCGACGGAGCCGTCGGCGGCTCCGGTGTTGTAGGCTTCCGCCGGATCGAGAATGCGGCAGTTCGACGGATAGAGGCCCGCCTGCGCGACCGCGCGCACGGCGCGTGCCGCGGCGGAGAAGTCCTTGAAACGAACGGCGCCGCCGCCGCGGAAGGTCGGGCGGTCCTGCAGCCGCATCCAGGCTTGCGTGATGATGCCCAAAATTCCTTCCGAGCCGATCATCATGCGATCGGGGCTTGGGCCGGCACCGGAGCCCGGAAGACGGCGGCTCTCGATCACGCCCCGCGGCGTGACGGTGCGCAGGGATTCCACGAGGTCGTCGATGTGCGTGTAAAGCGTGGCGAAGTGCCCGCCCGAGCGCGTCGCGATCCAGCCGCCGAGCGTCGAATATTCGAAGCTCTGCGGGAAGTGGCGCAATGTCAGCCCATGCGGGCGAAGCTGCGCCTCGAGCGCGGGCCCGTAAGTGCCGCCGTCGATCAGCGCGGCGCGCGACGTCTTGTCGACCTCCCGCACCTTGCCCATTTGGCGCAGGTCGACCGTGACCGCGCCCTTGTGCGCGTAGCGCTTCGGCTCGACACCGCCCGCGACGCTCGAGCCGCCGCCGAACGGCGTCACAGTCGCATCCGCGCCGCCGGCCCAGTCGAGCAGGGCCGCAACCTCGTGCTCGTCGCGCGGATAGGCGACGACGTCCGGCGCGCCCGCGTAGTCGCCGGTCAATGCGCGCGCGAGCTCCGGATAGGATTTGCCATAAGTGTGCGCGGCGCGATCGTAATGCTCACTCGTGCAGAACGGCAGCGACGCCGGAGCGGTGACGCGCGGGGTGGGGAGCGAGATGCTCTCAAGGGCGGGCGCGGCAGCGCTCGGCTTGAGCGCTGCGC
>JAXDNZ010000299.1:0-2613 GCA_034669185.1 Hyphomicrobiales bacterium | reverse complement strand
CTTGACATCGGCCGGCCGCAATGTGGCTTCGACGGGCCGCGGCCGCGGCAACGGATTGGCGGCCGCCACGGGCGCGCTGACGATCGCGCCGAACATCGGCGACGGATGGTGCCCCGCCTGCATGAACATCGCATTGGCAACGATGGCGCTGACCGCCGCAAACGCCAGCGCGCCCGCGATCAGGTCCTTCGGGCTGTACAGCAGAATGCGCATCGCAAGATTGCGCTCTTCGCTTGCCTCGATCGCAACCGCGCTTGCGCCACGGCGGCGGCGCGGCATGTCGTCGTCCGGATTGATTCGCTTAGGCACTTTTCTTCACCTGCCAGGTTTTGTCCTGATGTCCGCTTCGCACACCTGGGTTAAGCGTTGCGATATTGCTGGAGGGCTGCTCGGCCGGCGGCGTGAACGCGAGCGGCAATGCGACGGCAACGATGGTGCCTTCGTCGATCTTGCTCTGCACAGTCATCTCGCCGCCATGCAGCGCGACCAGGCTTTTGACGATCGACAGCCCGAGGCCGGTGCCGTCGTGGCGGCGCTGATAGGTCTTGCCGGCCTGAAAGAACGGGTCGCCGATCCGCTTCAGATCGTCGGCCGCGATGCCGACGCCGTTATCGGCGACGCGCAGCACCAGCCGCGATCCCTCGACGCCGGCCGCCACCGTCACCGTGCCGCCGCGCTCGGTGAACTTGATGGCGTTGGAGACGAGGTTCAGCACGATCTGCTTGAACGCGCGCGGATCGCCGGTGATGACGGGCAGATCCTCGCCTGCGCGGGTGACAAGATCGATGCCGGTGTCCCTCGCCTTCAGGGCCAGCAGATTGCAGCAGCTCAGCAGCGCGCCGCGCGGCGCAAACGGTTCCGGCGATATTTCGAAATTGCCGGACTCCATTTTCGACATGTCGAGAATGCCGTTGACCACGGACAGCAGGTGCTGGCCGGAATCGTTGATCAGCTGCGCATATTCCTTCCGCCTCGCAGAGTCGATCATCAGGGCGTCTTCCTGGGCGATCATTTCGGAGAATCCGATGATGGCGTTGAGCGGCGTGCGCAATTCGTGGCTCATGGTGGCAAGGAAGCGGCTCCTGGAGGCGTCGGCCTGCTCGGCGGCGGTGCGCGCCAGATCCAGCGCCTGTTCCTGGATCTTCCGATCGGTGACATCCCGCATCACCGCGACCACCTCCGATTCCGACGCCGCCGACTTTTCCACTGCCTGTTCCAGCGGACGGCAACGCATTTCAACCCAGATGAAGTCTGCGGGGCCGCCCCGTCCATGCGGCGCCTCCCGCCTGACCCGGAATTCGACGCTACGCGCGGCGCCGCCGCGGGCCGCGTCGGAAAGCGCGGTGAGATAGGCGGGACGGTCCGCGACGTGGACGCGGTCGAACAGGCCGTGCCCGAGCAGGCGCGACACCGGCGTCCCGAGCAAGGACTCGGCGGCCGGCGAAATGAACTGCACCGCGCCGCTATGGCGATGGCGTGAAATCACGTCGCTCATATTGCGCGCCAGCAGGCGATAGCGATCCTCTTCGGAATTGAGCAACGCCACGCCGGTGCGGGACAGCGACTCGGCGCCGAACGCGAGGGCGGCGGCGTATAGCGTCGCGGACGTAATTCCAAACGCCGTAAATACCCCGCGCATTGAGACATCGGCTTCCGGGAGCACGGCGAGAGCCCCCATCGCGATCAGCGCGACGGCGCACGACAACGCCAGCGCCGAGGCAAAGGCCACCACGCGGCGGGATGCCGACAACGAGGCCTCCAGCGGAACCGCCACCAGCCAGACCGCCGCGAAGGATTCGATGCCGCCGGTGCTGACCGCCACCATCATGACGAGGCCGGCGAGCGCCAGCGACGACAGCACATGCGCACTCTCATAGCGCCCGGTGCGCGAAAGGAACCAGGACAACAAGATC
The DNA here is from genome assembly GCA_034669185.1 of Hyphomicrobiales bacterium. Lineage (GTDB taxonomy): Bacteria > Pseudomonadota > Alphaproteobacteria > Rhizobiales > Xanthobacteraceae > PALSA-894. Next base: position 700 of record JAXDNZ010000299.1, on the reverse strand, counting down.
GGCGCGATCAGCCAGGCGAATGCCCCGACCTCGAGCGCGGTGGGCGCGCCGCGCATCGCAAGATAGACCGGGAACGCCGCGAAGGCCGCGAGGCTCCCGAGCAGCCGCGGCGCCATGAACGCGCGATGGCGCGCGCCGGTGAGCGCATCATAGCGCGCCGACGGATGCAGCAGCGCATCGAGACAGTCGCGGACAAGTTTCAAAACGGTCACGGCTCTCGCGCTTCGGCTTGCTTGTCAACAACTGACGCGCCGGAAACGCCCCCTCTTATCGTTGCCCCAACCTGTCAGAGCGAACTTAAGCGAACGCTAAGGCGCCCTTGAGGGGCTGGGAGAGATCGCGCGCAGAATCCGGTTTTGCGGCGTGCGGGCAGCGCATTCGGCGCGGATGGTGAATGCCAAGTTTCGAACAGCGGAACCGGTATGGTTTCGAAATGGTGGATGCACTGGCCATGACGCCTACAATTGCGCAAGCGGCATCAATCGAAAATTTACGCCGAATCAAATCGTTCGGGTTTTTTACAAATTTTCCGCGATTTCGGTTCAATGCAGACACTTGCGGTTTATCGTCGCCTGATACGAAAAAGGTCGATTGCGAGATCAACCGCAACGCAAGGAAAAAGACAGGGTCGCAACATGTTCTTCCTGCTTCGCATGGCATTCTGGCTCGGGCTGGTGCTGGTGCTGCTGCCCAGAGAGAA
>JAXDNZ010000298.1:0-8001 GCA_034669185.1 Hyphomicrobiales bacterium | reverse complement strand
ATGCCGAAGGTCGAGACCGTGATCGTGCCGACGCACGACTTCTGGGGGGGCGTCGGCGAGCCGACCATCTGCGTGGTCGCGCCCGCGGTGCTCAATGCGATCCAGGCTGCGACCGGCAAGCCGGTGCGGTCCCTGCCGCTGAAGAACGTGAAGTTGGTGTAGCTTCATTCCGGGCCGCGCCAGAGGCGCGAGCCCGGGAATCACTGCCGCCACGAAGGCGGCTGCGCGACCCTCTTCTCTTGACAGGGTCGGCCGGCGAAGCGCCTGCAAACTCGCGCGGCGCGTGTAGCTGCTGTACCGCGCGTCATTTGGCGCATCTGACGGCACACCAAACGGCTTGGCGGGCGGTGCGTCGCCGGTTAGCATTCATCAACCAGATTGATCGTCAGGGGGTCATCATGCGTTTCCGCTGGATGGGTTTGGTGGCGGCGATCGCGCTCGCAGCATCCTTCACTGCTGCCTCCGCGCAGAAGACGCTCAAGGTCGTGATGCATTCCGACCTCAAGATCGTGGATCCGATCTGGACCACGGCCTACATCACGCGAAATCACGGCTACATGATCTACGACACCCTCTTCGCCATGGACGAAAAGGGCGAGATCAAGCCGCAGATGGTGGAGAAATACAGCGAGAGCGCGGACAAGCTCACCTTCGTGTTCACGCTGCGCGACGGCCTCACCTGGCACGACGGCGCGCCGGTCACCTCCGAGGACTGCATCGCGTCGATCAAGCGTTGGGCGGCGCGCGATGCGACAGGTCAGAAGCTGATGACCTTCGTGGATACGCTCACCGCGCAGGACGCCAAGACCTTCACCGTCAAGCTCAAGCAGCCGACCGGCCTCCTGATCTTCGGGCTCGGCAAGCCGTCGTCCAACGTGCCGTTCATGATGCCGAAGCGCGTCGCCGACACCGATCCGAACACGCAGATTTCGGATTTCACCGGCTCCGGCCCATTCGTGTTCCGGCGCGACGAATGGAAGCCGGGTGACAAGGCGGTCTACGTCAAGTTCGACAAGTACAAGCCGCGCGCCGAGCCCTCGTCGGGACTGTCGGGCGGCAAGGTCGTCCATGTCGACCGCGTCGAATGGGTGGCGATCTCCGATCAGCAGCAGGCCGTGAATGCGTTGCTCGCCGGCGAGGTCGACCTGATCGAGGCGCCCTCGCACGACCTTCTGCCGCTGCTCAAGGCCGACGGCAATGTCCATCTGGTCAATTGGAATCCGCTCGGCAATCAGTACACGCTGCGCCCGAACCATCTGCAGAAGCCGTTCGACAATCCGAAGGTGCGCCAGGCTTTGCTCTATGCCTTCAACCAGAAGGACTTCCTCGACGCCACCATTGGCAACCCCGAGTACTACAAGACCTGCAAGGCGCTGTTCGTCTGCGGCAGCCCGCTGGCGTCGGAAAAGGGCATGGAAGGGCTGCTGGAGTCGAACTTCCAGAAGGCGCGCGAGCTTCTCAAGGAGGCGAACTACGACGGTACGCCGATCGTGCTGTTGCATTCGACCGATCTGCAGGTGCTGACGAACCTTGCGCCGGTCGCGAAGTCGCTGATGGAAAAGGCGGGCTTCAAGGTCGATATGCAGTCGATGGACTGGCAGACGGTCGTGGCGCGGCGCGTGAAGAAAGACCCGGCGAATGCCGGCGGCTGGCACGCAATGCTCACCTCCTGGGTTTCGGCCGACATCCTCAACCCGGTCATGGCGGGCTTCGTCAACGCGAGCTGCGACAAGGCTTCGTTCGGATGGCCGTGCGATGCCGAAATGGAGAAGCTGCGCGACGACTTCGCGCGCGCGACCGATCCGGCCAAGCAGAAGGAGATCGCCGAGGCCGTGCAGATACGCGAGCGCGAAGTCGTGACCCACATCCACCTCGGGCAGTGGTATCTGTCCGCCGGGATGCGCAAGAACGTCACCGGCATGCCGATCGCGCCTGCCCCGGTATTCTGGAACATCGAGAAGAAGAGCCAGTCGTGATACGTCCGGTGTGCGCGATTCGCGCGCCCGGATGACCGAAGGAGGCCCATGGCTCTCCGCTTGAGGCCTTTTGCACTCGCGCTTGCCGTTCTCGCGGGGCTTACCGGCGCCGCGGCCGGCAAGACGCTGCGCGTCGCACCGCATTCCGACCTCAAGATCCTTGACCCGATCTGGACCACCGCGCTGATCTCCGTGAATCACGGATACATGATCTACGACACGCTGTTCGCGCTCGACGCCAGGCTCGCCGTTAAGCCGCAAATGGTCGAGCGCTACGAGACCAGTCCCGACAAGCTGACCTGGACGTTCACGCTGCGCGACGGCCTTGCATGGCATGACGGCTCATCGGTCACGGCAGAGGATTGCGTCGCCTCGCTCAAGCGCTGGGGTGCGCGCGACACCATGGGACAGAAGCTTCTGTCCTATGTGGCCGGGCTTGCCGCGCCCGATGCCAGGACCATCCGCATGACGTTGCGGGAGCCTTATGGGCTGGTCCTGCAAACGCTCGCCAAGCCCGGCGCGAGCGTCCCGTTCATGATGCCGAAGCGGGTGGCCGAGACCGACCCCGGCAAGCAGATCACCGACTTCACCGGCTCGGGTCCCTTCATCTTCAAGTCCGACGAATGGCGGCCGGGCGAGAAAGTCGTCTATGTGAAGAATCCCAAATACAAGCCGCGTGCGGAGGCTCCATCCGGGCTTGCCGGCGGCAAGATCGCCAAGGTCGATCGCGTCGAATGGCTCTGGATCGCCGACGCGCAGACGCAAGTGAATGCGCTGCTTGCGGGCGAAGTCGACATCATCGAGGCGCCGCCGCACGATCTCCTGCCGCTGCTCGCTGCCGACAAGAACATCGAGCTGTTCGTGTGGAATGCGCCGGGCCGGCAATACGCCTTGCGTTTCAACGTGCTGCACAAGCCATTCGACAATCCCAAGGTGCGGCAGGCCGTCGCCTATGCGCTGAACCAGAAGGATATGCTGGCCTCCGTCATCGGCGATCCGGAATGGTTCAGTGAATGCAAGTCGTTGTTCCCGTGCGGCTCGCCGCTAGAATCGGCGAAGGGCTTCGAGGACAAGCTCGACTCGAATTTCGTCAAGGCGCGCGCGCTATTGCAGGAAGCCGGCTACGACGGCACGCCGATCGTGGTGTTGCAGTCGACCGATCTGGTCTCGCTCAGCAACCTCGCGCCGGTCACGAAATCGCTTCTCGAAAAGGCCGGCCTCAAGGTCGACGTCCAGGCGATGGACTGGCAGACGCTGGTCTCGCGCCGCGCCAAGAAGGACCCCCCGAGCGCTGGCGGCTGGCACGCGTTCCTCACCTCATGGGCGTCGGTCGACGTGCTCGATCCGGTCGCGACTGGCTTCCTCAACGCGTCGTGCGACAAGGCGATGTTCGGCTGGCCGTGCGACGCGGAGCTTGAACGGTTGCGCGACGCTTTCGCGCGCGAAACCGACGCCGCCAAGCAAAAGCAGATCGCCGAGGCCGTGCAGCTGCGTGAAGTCGAGTATCCGACCCATATCCAGCTCGGGCAGTACACCCAGCCGGTCGCCTTCCGCAAAGGCGTGACCGGCATCCTGTCGGGCCCCTCGATCGCGTTCTGGAATGTCGAGGTGAAATGATCGGCTATATCCTGCGCCGCCTTGCCGCCACCGCGCCGGTGATGCTGATCGTCGCAGTGCTGGTGTTCCTGATGCTGCGCCTCACGCCGGGCGACCCGGCGGCGATCATCGCGGGCGACAACGCGAATGCCGAGCAGATCGCCGCGATCCGCAACCGGCTCGGCCTCGACGAGCCGATCTTCACCCAGTTCTTCATCTGGCTCGGCAATCTCCTGCGCGGCGACTTCGGCGAGTCCTTCTTCTTCAAGAAGACCGTCGGGGAGCTGATCGCGAGCCGGCTCGAACCGACGCTCGCGCTGTCGCTCGCGACCATCGTGATCGCGGTGCTGATCGCGGTACCGCTCGGTGTGCTCGCCGCCTACAAGCAGGGCACGCTGATCGACAAGATCGTGATGGGCTTCTCGGTGCTGGGATTCTCGGTCCCGGTTTTCGTGATCGGCTATGCGCTGATCTACCTGTTCGCCATCAAGCTCAACTGGCTGCCCGTTCAGGGCTATCAGCGCATCGGTGACGGCTTGGGCGGGTTCCTGCAGCGGCTGATCCTGCCCTCGATCACGCTTGCGGTCATCTACGTCGCGCTGATCGCGCGCATGACGCGCGCCAGCGTGATCGACGTGCTGCACGAGGACTACATCCGCACCGCGCGGGCGAAAGGGCAGACCGAGCTCAAGGTATTGTTCAAGCACGCGCTCAAGAATGCGGCGGTGCCGATCGCGACCGTGGTCGGCCTCGGCATCGCGCTGCTGATCGGCGGCGTGGTCGTCACGGAAAGCGTGTTCACGATCCCCGGCCTCGGGCGGCTGACAGTCGACGCGGTGCTTGCGCGCGACTATCCGACCATCCAGGCCGTCATCCTCCTCTTCTCGCTCGTCTACGTGCTGATCAATCTGGCGGTGGACGTCGCCTATACGGTGCTCGACCCGAGGATCCGCTATTGAGCATCGAACCCGCCCTGCTCGCGGTCGATCGCACCGCGTCGGCGCCAAAGACCGGCCGTGGCGGCCGGATCGCGCGCGACGGCGGGATCATATTTGGTGCCGCCGTCATCCTGTTCATGGTCGTGATCGGCATCGCCGCGCCCTGGCTCGGCACCAAGAATCCATCCGAGATCAATCCGTCGTTGCGCAACCGAACGCCCGGCTACGAGCAGGTGATCCGCAACGATGACGGCTCGACGCGCACCTTCACCTACCGGATGGGCACCGACAGCCTCGGCCGCGACATCTATAGCCGCGTCGTCTACGGCGCGCGTATTTCGCTCGTGATCGGCGCGGCGGTCTCGATCGTCAGCATCTCGATCGGCCTGCTGATCGGGCTCGTCACCGGCTATCTCCGCTGGGTCGACGCCGTCGTGATGCGGCTGATGGACGGCCTGATGGCGATTCCGGCAATTCTATTGGCGATCGCGCTGGTTTCACTGTTCCGCGCCGGCCTGCCAAGCGTCATCCTCGCGATCATCGTGCCGGAAATCCCGCGCGTCGTGCGTCTTGTGCGTTCGATCGTGCTCTCGGTGCGCGAGGAGCCCTACGTCGAGGCGGCGATCTGCGCCGGCACACGCACGCCGCTCCTGCTGATCCGCCACGTGCTGCCGAACACCGTTCCGGCGCTGATCGTGCAGGGAACGTTCATCTGCGCGAACGCGATCCTGATCGAAGCGATCCTGTCGTTCCTCGGCATCGGCATCCCGCCCGAGACCCCGACCTGGGGCAACATCATGGCGGAGGGCCGCGGCCTGTTCCGCATCTACCCGCACAATATCTTCTTTCCCGGCATCTGCCTCGCCTTCACCGTGCTCGCCGTCAACGTGCTCGGCGATGGATTGCGTGACCGGCTCGATCCCAAACTGGCGAGGCGCGTGTGAGCTCCGTCCTCGACGTGCAAGGCCTCACGGTCCGCCTCCCCGCCGGCGCCGACCGCCTCAACGCGGTCGAGAACGTCTCGTTCGCGGTGGCGCCCGGCGAGATCGTCTGCGTCGTCGGCGAATCGGGCTCGGGCAAATCGGTGACGGCGCACGCCATCATGGGCCTGCTCCCCCGGCGTCAATTGACCGTCGCGGCCGGCCGCGTGCTGCTCGATGTTGACGACCTGCTGACGAAATCGCCCGTCGAGATGCGCCGCATCCGCGGCGCGCGCATCGGAATGATCTTCCAGGAGCCGATGACCGCGCTCAACCCGGTCATGAAGGTCGGCGATCAGGTCGCCGAGGTCCTCGACATCCACACCGGGCTTAGCGAGCGCGAGCGCCGGCGGCGCGTGCTCGACGTGATGGCGTCCGTGCACTTGCCCGAGCCTGAACGGCTTATCGATGTCTATCCCCACCAACTCTCCGGCGGGCAGCGCCAGCGCATCATGATCGCGGCAGCGCTCGTGCTCGATCCGGTGCTGCTGATCGCGGATGAGCCGACCACCGCGCTCGACGTCACCACGCAGGCGCAGATCCAGAAGCTCATCAAGGAGCTGCGCGAGCGGCGCAACACCGGCGTTCTCTTCATCACGCATGACTTCGGCGTGGTCGCCGAGGTCGCGCACCGCGTCGTCGTGATGCAGCATGGCCGCGTGGTCGAGCAGGGCACGACCGAAGAGGTGCTGCGCCGGCCACGCGACGAGTACACCCGCATGCTGATCCGCGCCGTGCCGAGCCTTTCGCCGCCCGCACGCGCGCCGATTACGCAAGCGCCGGTCGTGCTGCAGACCAACGATCTCAACAAGACCTACGTGTCGGGCGGCTTCTTCGGAAAACGCCGCGAGGTGAAGGCCGCCAGGGACGTGAACCTGCAGGTCCGGCGCGGTGAGACGCTCGGCGTCGTCGGCGAATCCGGCTCCGGCAAGTCCACGGTCGCGCGCTGCATCGCGCGCCTGATCGAGCCGAGCGACGGCGCGATCCTGATCGAAGGCGCCGACGTCGCGAAACTTTCGGCGCGCGCCCTGCGCCCGCATAGGAAACGCGTTCAGATCGTGTTCCAGGACCCGTATCGCTCGCTCAATCCGCGCCGCACCGTGGGCGACGCCATCACCGAAGGTCCGGTCAATTTCGGCATGAGCGAGCGCGACGCGGTCGCGCGCGCCCGCGAGCTGATGCGCCTCGTCGGGCTTGATCCGGACGCGCTCTCGCGCTTCCCGCACCAGTTCTCCGGCGGGCAGCGTCAGCGCATCTGCATCGCGCGCGCGCTCGCCATGGAGCCAGAAATTCTCGTCGCCGACGAGCCGGTCTCGGCGCTCGACGTTTCGGTGCAGGCGCAGGTGCTGGAATTGATCGACGACGTGCGCAAGCGCTTCAATCTTGCGGTGTTGTTCATCACGCACGACCTGCGCGTCGCCGCGCAGGTGTGCGACCGCATTGCCGTGATGCATAAGGGCGAGGTCGTCGAGGAAGGCACCACGGCGGCCGTGTTCGCGGCGCCGAAACACGCCTACACCCGGGCGCTGTTCGATTCAGCACCCGGGCGCAACTTCGATTTCGGGAAATTTGAGGTCTGACTGTGTCCCGCACGCGATGCAGCACGAAGTGGTGCATCGCAGATGCGGGACCGCCAAGGACTCGGAGTTCGGTGCGGTCCCGGTTCAGCAGCGCATCATTTCATGCTGCGCTGCGCCCGGGACGCAAGATCATTTCCCCGCCATCTTGTTGTAGAGGAACACGAAGTCCTGCCCTGGAGGCAGCGGCTTGTGGCACTCGAAGCAGGCTGTGAGCTTGGCCTTGGTATTGACCTGCTTGTCCGCCTGGAAGGCCTGATATTCCCACTCTCCGTTGCGGATGTTGTCGGGATATTCCGCACCCCAGCCCTTGCGCTTCTCCATCACCGTGTAGGCGAGCAGTTCGTTTGTCTTGATGAAGCGGCCGTTCGCATCCTTCTCGGGGTTTCCGTCCGCGCCCAGCTTGGCGCGATACTGCAGCAGTGTGATCACCGTACCATCGGGTAACGGCTCACCCTTCTTGGCCGCGTCGAGCGCCGCCTGGCTGGTGTAGACCTCGCGGAACTGCTTGTTATCGGGCCGGTCCACCGTCGTGAACATCACGCCCTTGTCGAACCCCTCCGGGAATACGACCTTGTCGCCGCCCGCGCGCACCTGCGTCGCCAGCGCGAATACGCCGACGCCGACCAGCGCGGTCGCGATCGGCAGGAATCCCGATTTACCAGCCATTGTCTCCCCCTCGGTTTGGCCGCACCAGCGGCTTGGGTGCCAGAATAGCCCGCACACGCAGAATTGGAATTAGTCCAATTCGCACGTTGTTGTGAGAACGGTATAGCGCCGTACAGGTACGGACAGCCGGTCGAAGGGTTTCGACACGGCCGAAAATTTCAGCAAGATGCGGTTGAACCGCCCGCCGTTTCGCCCAGCGGAAACCTAAATGCTCGTGACGCCAAATACCAACCTGCGCCAGGCGCTGCTTGCGCCCCGCTCGGTC